>JAHIKR010000372.1 GCA_018897415.1 Pseudomonadota bacterium | reverse complement strand
CTGGTCAAATCCCAAGGTATAGTGGTTTAGAATATCAATCATATTATTTTGCTCTTTTAAAAAAACTATCTAATACCTGGCCTTTAAAGCTTTTGTTGCATAGAGTGGGTGCGAAACTTGAGTAAATGATGTATGTATTTTTTACTGTAAATTTTTTATCTTTTCTGCCTCTTTCTGGGATTCGATCGCAATAGCGCTGTCAGGTGCAAGTTCAATGACCTTATTATAAGCTTTGATTGCCTTTTTATATTCGCCTGACAAACTGTATGCCCTTGCCAGATAAAAATAGGATGCAGCGGAACGCGGATAATTTTTCACTGCTTTTTCAAGAATTGCAACTGCATCCGCTGCTTTTTCCATTGCCATATAAGTTCGGCCAAGACCCCGCAGGGCAATAATAAAATTTGGTTCCAGCTTAAGGGCATCGATATAATATTTTTCTGCAACCTCGTATTCCTGCTTATTGTAATATGCCCACCCCAGGTTTGTTAGAGGATTTTGGGGTGTAGCATATAAGATATCATCAACAATTTCCTTAAAACAGGCAATCGCCACATCCCATTCTCTTTTGGCAAGATAGGCGGTCCCCAGATTATTTCTGGCCGGAGCGTAATCCGGCTTTAATTTCACTGCGTTCTTAAAGTGTGTTATAGCGAGGTCCAGCCGATCTTTGGCCATGTATGCGAGACCAAGGTCATTTTGAAGATATGGATCTTTGGAGTATATTTTTTCTGCTTTTAGAAATTCCCCCAGCGCTGAAGAAAAATCCCCTTGCTGCATGTATGCTTCACCGAGGTTTCTTGACGCTTCCCCCTGTTTTTTTCGCACTTCAATGTTCGCAGCGCAAGAAGCTATACAAAAAATTAAAACCAAGTATAAACTTAAAACAAAACGATTTGTTTTCATGCTTTTCTACTCCAAAATAAAAGGTGGTTAGACTGAAGGCTGAAGGCTGAAGGAAACAGATGATTCCTGAGCCTTATCCCTAAAAGTCTTCAGTCTTCAGCCTAACCAACCTGAATAGTTACGAAGTAATTATAATGACTTTTAAATCTCTACCCCTTAAAAATTGAATCAGCTCGTTATGTAAAGGAGCTGTCGATATAAGTATGTTACGGCCCTCAACATCTGCAACCAGAAATCCCGGTATGGTTAACGAAGTATTATATTTTTCAGGCCTTTTCGCAACAAAAAACATTGGGTCGATTGTGTAATCAAGCCCAATACCTTTAAGAATTTTTAGTATAGTAGTATTTATATTATCCCCTGTATCTATCTGGATGACCTCCATGCCTGCCTTTTTAATAGCAATTATTGCCTCACCATAAATATTCCCGAAGTCAACAATCAGTGGAGTATCTTCTTTTAACGATATGAGATTTGATAAGGCTTCAACTTGAAGCCCCTCGTATGGAAATGTAATGTTGATATTCTGCTCATATCTGTAACCCATTGCTTTAAGCAAATCATTAACAATGATTTTTCTTTCCCTGTCTTTGATAAAAATTACATTTTCACCGGATTTAACGTGTTGAACCTCTTTTTTATCATGATGTGTAACCTTTCCGTCTTTGATTATATCTTTAACAATTATGCCCTGAGATTCAAGATATCGGCAAATTGAATCAGGGATGCGTTCATCCGGATTTTCAATAAAATTTATACAAACAGTGTGTGCTCTATTTTCATCGCCCAATTGCTTCTCAATTATCCACTTTGCAGCGATATTCAGATCTACGCCCTTATATGATAACGTCAATTTGTTTTTTATATTATCTTTGAAGACCGAATTAAAGACCGAATCAAATAGTTGGTCTGAAGATGATTTCTGAGAAATTGGAAGAATTATTACATTCTTCCAAAATGACTTTACCGCATTCAAAGCATATTTTTGTATATCATCTTCCTGAAAAATTATTCTGCTTTGATTTTTAAGCTCTATAACAGGAAACTTAGAAAGATCTAAGCCGAAATCCTCTTCTCCCTGCATTGGAAAGTAGTATATGCCTTTATTCAGGAGTCTTGCGTCCAGCGCATAGGATAGTTGCTTAAGAGGAGATGGTGCAACTGCTGCTGTATCTCTTGAGCGGGAAGCAACTATATCGTCCAGCACAATTTCCTCTACAATATTGCCGGAAGTATCAAAAAGGGCTTTATACCAGAGCTGGTTTCGAATTAAAGGAGTTGGAATATATATTTTTTGACCAGCGTGAATAAGATCAGGGTCAACAATTCCTGGATTGATCAGCCTGAACAACTTCAATCCTTCCCTATATAATTCTGTTGTTGCCTCATCTGTGCGGTAACCTTGTACAATTAGCCGTGATAAACAATCTCCTTGTTTTACCGTATATGCAGTTGAATGGTTTTTAAGAATCTCAGGTATATTTGAAATGGTTACAAATGGAATGGTCACAATTCCGGAAGATTGGCCAAGCATGGAATCTTTACTCAATATTTTTAAGGGGATAAAAATATGCTGATCAGGTAGAATTTTATTTGCGTTACGAATATGTGGATTAATACGTTTAAATATGCTTAAAAATTCAGGGAAATCCTTTTGTGAAATTTCACCTCTCTGCTTGAAAAGTTTAATTAACCAATCATTTTTTTGAACGATATAAGGATCGCACAAAATATCTCGCCCTTTGTCTTTCCTAACCACATAGCTTTTATATAAAAAAGCTGCGTTTACATCATAAAGGGGGTTTATGGTAAATATTATTAAAAATAGAAAAATAGAAATTGGAAAATAGAAATTGGAAATTTGGCCCTCATGCTTTTGTACTGTTCTTCCCAATTTCCAGTTTCTACTTTCTACTTTAATCTCTATCAAATTTCTACTTTCCACTTTCAAGTTTCAAGCCGTGAACGGCTATACCTTTTTCAGATCCAAAGTCTTTGCAATTTCTTCTGATGTGCGTTCGACAAACCTTTTAAAATCTTCTCCAGTTAACGGCTTGCCTGGCGCAGGAACCTTTTCAAGGTCTTTTGGCCGGATAAAAACAGGGGAATTAATTAGATCCGGGTTTGGAGAAATTTCATATTCTTCCGGAAAGCTGTTTTCAAAATACATCTCCTGGAAACCCGAAAATTTTAGTGCATGAGCGGTTGAATCAACTATGGCAACGTCATTTTTTTCAATAATTCCTTGTTGATATGCTGAGACAAGGGCTGCCAGAGATTCGCCGCCATGAGTACATGCAATGTGTCCGTTACGGTTTGCTAAAAGTTCCCAGTCCATGATGTCCTGCTCAGGCACCTCAACAAAAAAGACCTTCTGTCTGTCAGATATGCTGTTATAAATGTCAACCAGATGAATTACCCTGGGCATTGATACCGGGTTGCCGATCATAGCTGCCTGAGCCACACTGGGCTTTACTGTTACAGGAACAAATTTCCGTTTTTCCGCATTAGGCTCCAAATAATATCTGTAAACAGGGTTGGCATGCTTTGACTGCACACCAATTATTTTTGGCAGTGTCTTTATAATTCCTGTTTCATAAAACTTTAAAAATCCGCTCATAACTGCTGTAATATTGCCTGCATTGCCGATAGGTAATATTACGACCTTGTCGTTCATATCATATTCAAAATCCTGGGCGATCTCATATGAATATGATTCCTGGCCAAGTATCCTCCAGGCATTTTTGGAGTTTAATAGAGCCACATTATATCTCTCTGACAAAGCTTCAACAACCTTCATGCAGTCGTCAAACACACCTGGAATTTCAAACACCGATGCCCCGCTTCCCAAAGGCTGTGATAGCTGCTGCGGAGTTACTTTTTTATGGGGAAGAAGTACCGCAGATTTTATATGGGGCTTAAGATAAGATGCATATAATGCTGCAGACGCGGAAGTATCTCCTGTAGAAGCGCATATTGCCAGCACATCAGAAGGAATATATCCTTTGCTGACCATAAACTGTATATAACTAAAAGCGCTTGCCATTCCCCTGTCTTTAAAAGATGCGCTTGGATTCTGGCCATCGTTTTTAAAGTAAAACCTAATTCCAGCCTTTTTCTGCAAAAAAGAATTTGCTTCAACAATAGGCGTATGCCCTTCCCCCAGATAAACAATGGAATTTAGAGGTATAACCGGACCAATAAATTCATGGTATAAATAAATTCCTTTTAGGGCGGAAATTTTGAGCATCTTTCGATAATCAAAAATCCTGCGCCATAATTCTCCTGGAATTTTTTTAAGCCTGTCAAAATTTGTATCATAAATAAGCAATACCTGTCCGCATTTTGGACATGTGTATAGCAATTTCTCAATACCATATTCCAGCCCGCAACCCAAACAGCGATATATAAGCCTCCCTTCCTGATCGGAAATTATGTCGGGAATTAGATATGGCTGGATATCTTCTGGAAAATTTTCAAGTTTCATGGCTAAACTCTTTTTGAATTGACGAAGTCTTCATATATGGTTGAAGTGCTTCGGGAATTATTACAGACCCGTCCGGCTGCTGGAAGTTTTCAAGTATAGCAGCAACTGTGCGCCCAACAGCAAGTCCGGATCCATTTAATGTATGGACAAGTTCGGTTCCCTTTTTTCCCTTCCTCCTGAATCTGATGTTTGCACGCCTTGCCTGAAAGCTTTCAAAATTACTGCAAGATGAAACTTCTCTATAAACACCTTGGGCAGGCATCCAGACTTCAATATCATATGTCTTAGCTGCGGAAAAGCCCAGATCTCCGGTACAAAGATCAACCACCTGATAAGGAAGATTTAGCTTTTTAAGAATTGTTTCCGCATCATTTAATAGTTTCTCAAGCTCGTTATATGAGTTCTCGGGTGTTGAAAATTTGACCAGCTCAATCTTGTTAAACTGATGCTGTCTTATTAACCCTCTTGTATCCTTTCCATAAGATCCTGCCTCAGACCGAAAACAGGGAGTGTAGGCAGTGTATAAAATAGGCAGATTATCTTCTTCTAATATCTCATTCTGGTGAATATTAGTCAACGGCACTTCAGCGGTGGGAACCATAAAATAATCCCAGCCATTTAGCTTAAAGAGATCATCTTCAAACTTCGGCAACTGTCCGGTATTTGTCATACTATTCCGATTTACCATAAAAGGAGGAAGAATTTCCTTATAATGGTTTTCTGTAGTATGAACATCGAGCATAAAATTAATTAAAGCTCTTTCTAACTTTGCTCCTTCTCCCAAATATAGAGGAAAGCGCGCACCAGTAATCTTAGAAGCTCTGTCAAAATCGAAAATTCCAAGGCTTTCGCCTAATAACCAATGGGCTTTGGGTTCGAAGCCAAAATCCGGACATTTTCCAACTATCTTTATAGTTTTATTTTCAGAGCTATCTTTTCCTGCAGGAACAGATGTGTGGGGAATATTAGGCAGTTCAATAAGGATGTTTTTTACTTTTTCTTCCATTTCGGTCAAAGTTTTCTCTAAATTCTTAATTTGACCCGAAACTTTACGCATTTCATTTACAAAATTCTCTGTATCCTCTCCCTCTTTTTTCATAATTGCTATCTGTTCAGAGACCTTATTGCGTCGATGCCTCAAAGCTTCTATCTCAAGAAGAGTATCTCTGCGTTTTACAGCGCAACTTACTAAACTTTTAAGATCCGCTGTTTCACCTCGCAATGAAAGAACTTCTTGAACTAAAGACAAATTTTGAAAAAAGAGGGAGAGGATACAGAGAATTTTGTAAATGAAATGCGTAAAGTTTCGGGTCAAATTAAGAATTTAGAGAAAACTTT
>JAHIKR010000371.1 GCA_018897415.1 Pseudomonadota bacterium | reverse complement strand
TTTCCTGTGAGAGTAATACAGCTAACTCCAGTAACAACCCCAAAGGAACCACTTTTATAATTACACTCAGGGTTAGGGATAAGGGCTAATTATGGATGGAAGAATTTTAATAGTTGACGATGAAAAGGATATGCTTGTCCTTTTAAAAAGAATAGTTACAGAAAAAACTAACCATATAGTTGAAACAGAATACAATCCTTTGAAGGTGACAGAACTGCTGAGAAAACATCAATTTAATATCATAATAACTGATTTGAAAATGCCGAAAATGGATGGGATAGCCATCCTTGATATGGTAAAAAAAATTCAACCATCTGCTATTGTTGTAATTATGACAGCATATGCCACTATTGAAACCGCCATAGAAGCAACCAGAAAAGGAGCTTTTGACTATATATCCAAGCCGTTCCGTAAAGAACGGCTACTTATGACAATTGACAAGGCCATGGAATGGCAAAAGCTCACACAGGAAAATGTATCTCTGAGAAAGTCTATCCAGTATAAAAAAGAATCTCTTCCAATTATCGGCTCCAGCCACGCTACCATATCAATTTTAAAAATGATCGACCAGGTGGCCAAATCAACAGCTACGGTTCTTATAAGCGGAGAAAGCGGTACCGGCAAAGAACTGGCAGCAAAAGCTATTCATTATAATAGCGATCGTAAAGACAAGCCTTTTATAACTATCAACTGTACCGCCATGCCTGAACAAATAATAGAAAGCGAGCTTTTTGGTCACGTCAAGGGCTCCTTTACCGGCGCATTGAAAGATAAGAGAGGAATTGTTGAAGAAGCCGACCAGGGCACTCTTTTTTTAGACGAAATAGGAGAGCTGAACATGGTCATGCAGGCCAAATTGCTTCGGCTCCTGCAGGAAGGGGAATACAAGCCGGTGGGAGGTCTAACAACAAAAAAAGCAGATATCCGTTTTGTTGTTGCTACCAACCAGGATCTTAAAAAGCTCATAGAAGAAAAAAAATTTCGAGAAGATCTTTACTACAGATTTAATGTTATCAATTTACACCTGCCTCCTTTAAGGGATAGAAAAGAAGACATCCCAATTTTAGCATATCATTTTCTTGAAAAATTCAACTCCTTAAACGATAAAAAAATTAGTGATATTGACCCTGAAGCAATGTCAGCACTAATGTCTAAAAGCTGGCCCGGAAATATCAGGGAGCTTGCAAACTGTATTGAGCGCGGAGCTATCCTATGCCGATCCGATACAATTAAAATCTCAGATATCCTGCCACAAGAACCCACAGAACATACTTCGCCTCTTTTTGATCACACTATTTATACACTTCCTTTTAGGGAGGCAAAGGGAATCGTTAGAAAGGCTTTTCATAACAAATA
Organism: Pseudomonadota bacterium; assembly: GCA_018897415.1. Taxonomy (GTDB): domain Bacteria; phylum Desulfobacterota; class Desulfobacteria; order Desulfobacterales; family ETH-SRB1; genus B13-G4. The sequence continues at coordinate 917 of JAHIKR010000371.1, read as the reverse complement.
TATTAAGTGGATTCTCCAACAAAATAAGGGTAATATTTCCAAGGCTGCAGAACAGGCTGAACTGCAAAGACAATATCTCCATAGACTCATAAAAGAAGAGAATATTAACACTGAAATATTCAAGTAAAGGGTTCACGGTTCACGTGAACCTTTGAACCCAGACCGACCCAATGTCCAATTTTTATCAGATCCGTTACGAATAAAGGGCTTGAAAACCATATAAAAATTATTTTTAACAAGGTCTGCTATTATCCAGATGTAAACTAATTATTTCACCAACCTAACTTATTTAAATCTCTCAATTTACCTACCAAGCCATACTTTTTGGCTTCCAACCACTGTAACCCAATAGTTTGCAAAAAAATTAAAATCCAAACACAATTTTTAAAATCAGTGAGTAATTAATAATTATTACAAGCGATTAAGATTTTATTTCCATTTACTGATTTTTTGGCATCTCTATTGCTGCTATCTTCTCCCATATTAGCTGCATTGCTTATACTATGAGACCTTTGGAAAATGTTCAATTTTGTTCAAGTTCAAGAAAGGCGAAAATTTTAACCGGAGGAATACATTGAGTATTTTGAGGATTAGAATTTGAGCCTGACGCCGGCACTTTAGTGAAGCTTTAGCGCTAATTGGGCAAAAGGGAGCGTTTTGCATAGGTCTTCACTATGCCTTTCATAAAAAAGAGGAGGCCCTTTTAACATAGGAAATATAATGGAAAAACTAACGGTTAAACAAATTACCCTCCTCATGGATGAAAATCTTTCCGATAGACCATCTGTTTCTGTAGAGGATAAGATTACAGATGCAATTGAAGCCATGCTTAAAAACGACCTCGACCGCATTGCTGTAACAAGCAAAGATAAAATACTCGGTATGATAAAATTGGAAGATGCACTTAAAGTTATTGG
>JAHIKR010000370.1 GCA_018897415.1 Pseudomonadota bacterium | reverse complement strand
TTTCTTCTTCTCTTGTAAGAAGCTTATATCTGCTGATTTCCTGCAAATATCTCTGAAGGGGGTCAAACTTAACAAGAGCTTTTTCAGAAGATCGGCTTGCGGAATTATTACTATCTTTCTTATTGCCGGTAATACTTTTTTTATCTTTTTTTATTGAATGTTTTTTTTTCTTCATTTTAATATTGGTCAAGTAGTCAACCACTCAACCACCCGACTAATTTAAGCTCTATTTTTTATGGACATACAATAGAATATATGATAATTTTACTATGTGTATGTGCGCCTGTAGCTCAGCTGGATAGAGCAACGGACTTCTAATCCGTAGGTCGCAGGTTCGAATCCTGCCAGGCGTACCAAAATCGTAATCGTTTACGGTTCACGGTTGACAGTTGATCAAAACATAAAACTGTTAACTGTAAACCGACAACCGTGAACTGTGAACCAGATTCATTGATTATTTGTACCCCATAGAAAAAAAAAAGTAAACCCCGTTATCCTATAACAAACACATATCCATTCAACAAACAAACTTTATGAGACACGTGATTATAAGGCAAATACACACAATTCTAAAGGATGGCATGGCATGAAATCTTCATCAAAAATCGATAAAAAACCTGTTAAACAAAAAAGTTCGGATTTTGATATAGATAAATTTTCAAATGATAACAAGCTAAATGAACTTCTCAGATCAATTCTAATTGAAATCAGGTTTTATGCTGAGGATCAAATAAAGCATATCAAGCAATGTGCTCAGATCGGGGTTGCTCTTTCAGTTGAAAAAGACATTAACAAACTTCTGGAAATGATAGTAGACGAAGCCAGAGCATTGTGCAACGCTGATGCCGGTACCTTATATATTGTTGATAATGATAAAAAATATCTTCGGTTTAAGATATTGCAAAATGATACCATGAAAACCAGGATGGGTGGAACAAGCGGCGTTAAGTCAACCTTGCCAAATGTACCTCTCTATAAAGATGGTAAGCCAAACCATTTTAATGTGTCTTCACATGTAGCTATAACCGGAGAAGCAGTTAATATCCCGGATGTATATGAAGCTGAAGGGTTCGATTTTACAGGTGCACGAGAATATGACGCAGCTACGGGATACAGATCAAAGTCCATGCTGGTCATTGCTTTGAAAAATCATGAAAACGATATAATAGGCGTGTTGCAGCTATTAAACGCCCAGATTCCTGAAACACGTGAAGTTATTGCTTTTTCTCATGAATACGAAGATCTCGTTGCTTCCCTGGCTTCACAGGCTGCAATAGCTCTGACCAATACACAGCTAATCCAAGACCTGAAGAATTTATTCTATGCATTTATTAAAAGTATCGCTACCGCCATCGATGAAAAATCACCTTATACGGGAGGCCATATAACCAGAGTGGTCGATTTGACTATGATGATAGCAGAAAAAATAAACGAATCAGATGAAGGTCCTTTTAAAGATGTTTATTTTACCGAAGAAGAACTGGAAGAGCTTAGACTTGCAGCCTGGATGCATGATGTAGGTAAAATTACAACTCCTGAGCATGTTGTCGATAAAGCTACAAAACTGGTAAAGATATTCGATCGCATATTCTATATCGAAAATAGATTTGAACTTATTGCCAAAATAATTGAAAATGAAAATTTGAAACAAAAAATTGAGCTTTTGAAGAATGGCAATAATAATGAAACAAAGATAAAATTTTTAGAGGAAAATCTAACAAATACCCTAAAAGATTTACAAGAAGATTTGGAATTTATAAAAGAATGCAACAATCCCGGCGAATTCATAAGCGACGAAAAAATTTCGCGCATTAAGGAAATCGCGAGTAAAACTTACTATATAAACGATGAAGAACATAATTATCTCAGCAAAGATGAAGTAACGAATCTGTGGATTAGAAAGGGCACGCTTACAGAAAAAGAGCGCAAAATAATTGAAAACCATGCCGCTATGACTTATAAAATGCTTAAACAGCTTCCATTTTCTAAAAAGCTTTCTAAAGTTCCAGAATATGCCTGCAGTCATCATGAAAAATTAGATGGATCAGGCTACCCGCAAGGTTTGACATTAAAAAATCTTCCCCTGCAATCAAGGATTATGGCTATTGCAGATATTTTTGAAGCATTGACGGCAAAAGACAGGCCATATAAAAAACCAATGAGTCTTTCCCAGGCACTCAAAATTATGGGATTTATGAAAAATGACAACCATATAGATCCCGATATTTATGATTTATTTATAAAAAGCGACCTTTATCATGATTATGCTAAGAAAGAGATGAACCCTGAACAAATTAAGTAACATTTT
>JAHIKR010000369.1 GCA_018897415.1 Pseudomonadota bacterium | reverse complement strand
TAAGTCGGATAATTTTGTTTCAAGATCCTTTGAAAGATTCTGAACCTCCTTGCTTCCAGTGTCGTGAACCGTCGTTACTCTTCTTTTGATATCAAGATAGGCTAAAAAAATTATAACAGCTATAAGACATGGTATAAAAACTGAAAAAAAAGTTATCCTGTTGCTTAATTTTTCTATCCTTATATTGTCCATTTCCTCTTGGAACCGGGAATCCGGGCCTTCATCATCAATACCAATCTTAAAGTCTGACTTGTTATTTTCATTCATTTGTTTTTATTCCCATTCTATTGTGCTTGGTGGCTTTGAGCTGATGTCATAGACGACCCTGTTTACTCCCTGAACCTCATTTATAATTCTGTTTGAGATATTTCCAAGAAGCTTATGAGGCAGTCTTGCCCAGTCTGCTGTCATTGCATCTTTGCTGGTAACTGCACGGATAGCTGCAATGTTTTCGTATGTTCGCTTGTCACCCATTATACCCACACTTTTTACAGGAAGAAGAACAGCAAATGACTGCCATAATTTTTTATAATATCCTTTATTTTTTATCTCTTCAAGCAGAATAGCATCTATTTCTCTTAATATTGAGAGCCGCCGGCTTGTTACCTCCCCAATTATTCTAATAGCAAGACCGGGGCCGGGAAATGGTTGCCTCCAAATAAATTCTTCGTGAAGTCCTAATTCTTTACCCAGCAGGCGGACTTCATCTTTAAAGAGGTATTTTAGTGGCTCAATAAGTTTTAATTTCATTTTTTTTGGCAGACCGCCCACATTGTGATGAGATTTTATAATAGATGTGGGCCCGCCAAAAGCAGATATGGATTCAATAACATCAGGATAAAGTGTGCCCTGGGCTAAGTAGTCAACATTCTTAATTTTATGGGCTTCAGCTTCAAACACCTCCATAAATATTTTGCCTATTATTTTTCTCTTTTTTTCAGGATCAGTTATATGGGTTAATGCTTTTAAAAACTTGCTTTTTGCATTAATAAATCTAATGTTGATTTTAAGATGTTGTTTAAGATTTTTTTTCAGTTTATCTGCTTCATTCTTTCTAAGAAGACCGTTGTCAACAAATATACAGGTAAGATTTTTTCCTATTGCCTTGTGTATAAGCAGTGCTGTGACACAGGAGTCTACTCCGCCGCTTAACCCAAGAATAACCTTTTCTGATTTTATCGCTTCTTTAATTTGTGATATCGAATCCCTGGCAAATGATTTCATAGTCCATGAGCGTTTACAGCCACATATATCAAAAAGAAAATTACGAAGAATAGTCTTGCCTTGCTGTGTGTGTTGAACTTCCGGATGAAACTGGACTCCATAATAATTTTTATTTTTATTAACGGTTGCCGCTATTTCTGTATTTTCAGTAGAAGCCGTTATTTTAAATCCAGCGGGCAGCTTAACTATTGAATCACCATGGCTCATCCAACATCTCGTTGTTTTATCTACATCTTTAAATAGTCCTTTTTGAGTTTTAATTTTAAGCTCAGCAAAGCCATATTCACGTTTTTTTGCTTTTTTTACAGTCCCCCCCAGAGAATGAACCATAAACTGCATTCCATAACATATTCCAAGAACAGGTACGCCAAGATCAAAAACCGCTCTGTCAATTTTATGGCTCTGTTTTTCGTAAATGCTTGCCGGGCCACCCGACAGTATTATCCCTTCTGGTTTAAGAGATTTAATAGAATCAATATCAGCACCTGGCGATAATATTTTGCAGTAAACGTGACATTCTCGAACACGGCGAGCTATCAACTGATTATATTGTGATCCAAAGTCTATTATGATTATCATTATAAGTCCTTATTTTTTGGTAACTTCTCAAAAAGTTCGGGTAAATCATATTTTGCGATTATTCTCTGGATTCCCGCCTTCGCGGGAATGACGATTGGGTGTAAGTTTCTGTCATTCCCGCGAAGGCGGGAATCCAGGAGCTATTGCCCGAACTTATTGAGAAGTTGCTATTTTTTGTAAAGTTAAACAATTTGCGCAAGCAACTTGAATATGTTAAACACCTCGAAAAATGTCAACTTTAATTTAAACGTTTAATATGAAAAATAATATTATCATCCAAATATATGAAGTTCAAACTCCATCTGAAGCTGAAAAGCTTATCGAACTTGGGGTTGATCATGTTGGCGGTGTTATTATTTCCGCTAAAGAATGGCAGCTTCCGGTTGTCAGAGAGACAATAAACTTTATAGGTTCTACAGGTTCGAAGAGCAGTTTGATAATGCTTTTCAGCGAATTGAATAATATCTTTCAAGCACTGGATTATTACAGGCCGGATATACTTCATTTTTGTGACAACATAGCCAGCACTTACAGTATATATGGCAACTGTGAAGATTTGATGCTTTTACAGCAAAGTGTTAAAGAAAAGTTCCCTGAAATCAAGTTAATGCGTTCTATCCCGATAACTCAGTCCGGAATGAAAAATCAGGTTACATCAATTGATTTTGCACGAATGTTCGAGCCGGTAAGTGATTATTTTTTGACTGATACATTGCTTGTGAAATCATCTGGTTCCGGTATAGAAAACCAGCCTGTAGAAGGTTTTGTTGGTATAACCGGCAGAACATGTGATTGGGATATGGCAGAAAAGCTGGTCAAATCAAGTCTTATACCCGTTATTCTTGCAGGAGGCCTGGGGCCTGATAATGTGTTCGATGGTATCATGCGTGTTTGTCCTGCCGGTGTGGATAGTTGCACAGGCACCAATGCTTTAAATCCTGAAGGAAAGCCCATAAGGTTTCAAAAGGATCTTGAAAAGGTAAAGCGATTTGTAGAAGAGGCGCGCAGAGCGGAAAATAGGGAGGTCTAATACATGTATGAAAGTGGTGACCTGAGAAAGGGTCTTAAAATTGAAATTAATGGTGAACCATATATTATTGTGCAGTTTAACTTTGTTAAACCTGGAAAAGGCCAGTCTCTTTACAAATGCAAGCTAAAGAATATGCTTTCGGGCGTTATAGTTGATCAGACATTTAGATCCAGTGAAAAATTCAAAGAGGCAAACCTGGAAGAGCAAGAGATGGAATATTTATATTCAGACGGTAACAATTACTGCTTTATGAACACATCAACTTATGACCAGGAATTCCTCTCTAAAGACCAGGTCGGTGAGTTCCTTAAATTTTTAAAGGAAAATACGGTATGTAATGTTCTTTTTTTTGACGGCAGAGCAATAGGAATTTCATTACCGAATTTTGTTAATCTTAGGATTGTCAAAACTGATCCCTGGGTTAAGGGTGACACAGCCGCAGGCAGCACAAAACCCGCAACACTTGAGACCGATTATATTGTTCAGGTGCCGCCATTTGTTGAGAAGGGGGAACTTGTTAAAATCAATACCAGAACTGGTGAATATGTTGAACGCGTAAAAGAGTGAAACAGTGGTCAGTGGTTAGTGGTCAGTGGTTAGTGTCCACTGTCCACTGTTCACTGTTCACTGACCACTGTTTTTATTCAATATTAATAATAGAAGTTTCTCCAAGATATGGTTTGGTTTCGTAGTTACGTAAATTCTGAATCTTTTTCACAATATCTGCTATCCTCAAGGCTGATTCTTTGATTTTATCTGTATGCCGAATTAATTTTTCAGGGTCATCTTTGCATAATTTAATCAAATCAATATATCCTAAAAGACCCATGAGCGGCTGATTCAGCTCATGTGCAGTGGCACCGGCCATCTGGAGTAGTACCTTGAGCCGTTCTTCGTCTATCAAGGATTTTTGCTGTTCAAGAATTTTCTGATTTGCCTTTTTTAATTCTTCAACAGTCTTTTTTAAATCATTCGTGGTGATTTCAAGAGCTTTCTTTTGTTTAAACAATTCAATAAACACTTTTACTTTACTTTTTAAAATATATGGATCAAAAGGCTTAAAGAGATAATCAACAGCTCCTGACTCGTAACCTTTGAATACATGTTTTTGTTCAAAGCTTATGGCGGTTACAAAGATAATTGGGATTTGTTTAGTTCTTTCATTTCCCCTCATCAGATCAGCAGTTTCAAATCCATCCATTTCAGGCATCTGAACATCAAGAAGAACAAGGGCAAATTCATATTCAAGCATTAATCCCAAGGCTTCATTCCCTGAGGTCGCTTTGATAATATCAAGATCAGAGTTTTCTATGATATTCTCGAGTGCCAGTAAGTTTTCATGCCTGTCATCCACAAGAAGTATTTTGATTTTTTTTGCCTCGTTCATGTTTTTTTATTCCTTCAACCAAAGTGCATACAAACTGCATATAAAAGGCCCTATCTTTTCAAGAGGGAGAATATAATCGACCTTTGTAGAAGCTATTGCCGCTTTGGGCATTGTATCTACTTCAGCTGTATCAGGATCCTGTACAATAGTTAAACCTCCCGACTCTTTTATTTTTCTGAGCCCGCGGCTTCCATCTTCATTTGCTCCTGTTAGAATTATTCCTACGAGTTTTTCGCCAAAAACATCAGCGGCACTTTCAAACAATATATCAATGGAAGGCCTTGCATAATGAACGCGTTTATTTGTTGAAAGCGAGAGAGTTTTATCTTCTTCTACCAGCAGGTGATAATTTGGTGGGGCAATATATATTACTCCCGGCAAAATGCTTTCCTTTTCGTCGGCCTGTTTAACCGTTAAGCTGCATCTGTCATCCAGAAACTTGGCAATAAAATCATCTGATTCAGGATGCTGATGCTGGACAATAATAATGCTGAGAGCAAAATCAGACGGCAGATGTCTAAGGATGGTATTAAGGGTTATCATACCTCCTGAAGAGACACCAATAACAATGGCTTCGTATTTCATTTTTTTCTGTATATCTTTTGTTTTTTTACAACATCAACAAAACCATCAGAGTATTCTGAAAATCTGATGCTCTCTTTAGAACCGAGACACAGGAATCCATCTTTACGCAGGCTGTCTTTAAAAAGCCGGATAACGCGATTTTGCAGGTCTCTGTTAAAATATATAAGAACATTACGACACATGATCATGTTCATCTCTCCAAAGACCCAGTCTGTCACTAAGTTATGATCTGCGAATACAATGTTTTTCTTCAGGGATTTATTTATAAGCGCATAGTCGTATTTTGCAGAGTAGTAATCAGCAAAGGATGACTTACCACCTGCTTTCTGGTAATTATAGGTGTATTCTTTAAGTCTCTCAGCCGGATAAATTCCGTCTTTAGCCTTTTTAATTACTCCTTCGTTAAAATCGGTTGCATAGATGGTTGTCTTATCATACAGACTTTCTTCCTTCAATAATATAGCCATGGAATAAACTTCTTCTCCGGTAGCACAACCGGCGTGCCAGACTTTTATAAAAGGAAGTTTTTTTAATGCAGGAATTACCTTTTCTCTAATCGATTTATAAAAAGAAGGATCCCGAAACATTTCGGTGACATTAATGGAAAGGTCCTGAATAAGCATTTCGAAGAACTGTTTGTCATAAAGAATTTTGTGCTGCATCTCGCTGATAGTCTTGAGACCGGAGAGTGATAACCTGTGTAAAATCCGTCTTTTTATGGAAGCTTTTGAATAGTTCCTGAAATCATAACCATATTTCAGATATATGGCCTCGAGAAGGAGTTTTATTTCTATGTTTTCATTTTCAATTTTCAAATTTCGCACCCTCTAATACACGGGAAACGTCAAAGTAGATTACAACTTAGTCAATTAGAAGTATTTTCAAGATGCTTAAATGCGAAATCTGAATATCGAAATCCGAAACAATATCAAAATTCGAATATCAAATGACCAAAACTTTACCACGCTCCAGCGTGGTTACGCAATATTTATCAAGGTCTTCGAAAATATCATTTGTTTTGAATTTAGGATTTGGAACATTCGTATTTGCCCGCCCTGGTGCTACGTGCTAGCCTGCCCTGGTATGTACCGCACTTTACGGTTTAAGCCAGGGAATCAGTCCACTAAT
>JAHIKR010000043.1 GCA_018897415.1 Pseudomonadota bacterium | reverse complement strand
CAGGTCATCAAGAAAATCATATACACCATAGCGGTGTTCAGCAGAAACAGGATACAATTTGTCTATACCAAGGCTGTAAAAGTCATAAAGAGATGTCTCCTGTTCAAGGCCGTCTATTTTATTAACAACATAAAAAACCGGCTTTTCCGTAGCACGGAGAATTTCGATAATATCTTTATCATAAGGCGATATCCCGGCCTTGCCATCAAGCAGAAAAATTATAACATCAGCATCTTCTATGGCCCGGAGTACTTGAAAGTGGATTTCATTTACAAAATCATCCTTATCATCACTCAAAAATCCACCTGTATCAACCAGGGTAAAAACAACGTTATCCCAGGTTGCATCGCAGTAATTCCGGTCTCTTGTAACACCAGGGAAATCATCGACAATGGCATCTCTCGATCTGGTAATATGGTTGAAAAAAGTAGATTTGCCGACATTTGGGCGGCCAACAATTGCAACAATAGGTTTCATGGTTTCATATAAAGTTAAAAGTTAAAAGTTAAAGGTTAAAGGTTGAAGGCTGAAGGCTGAAGTCCGAAGACTAAAGCTCCCTGACAGCCCTGTGCGCTTCAGCTTCAGGTATAATACATTAAAACCATGAAAAACTCTCGCATAACATATCATAAAGAAAGAACTCGCTGTGAATATAAAGATATTGTTGCAGTTCAGCGAAATTTTATAGAGAAATACACAATTCTGATAAGGTTCTTTCTTAATGATATCTAATGCGTTCAAACAGTTTCCTGATTTGAATGTATCACACCTGAAGCTTACGCTCAGCCGGTTTGTTTCATACTAAAAATATTATGATAAGTGACATGTTCATTTCTTTCAACAATAAAGATTGATGGTCTCGTAAAAAAATCCATCTGTGGCTGTGAGCTTTATTCCAAAGTCAATAGCACCTCAATTTACCGTAATATCCTTGACCACCACTTTATCTAGTGGTATTTACAAAAAAATCAACATGTAGCATGTAGGTTGGGTTAAGCGAAGCGCAACCCAACAAATGCCTTGAATGGTTAGGCTATTGTTGAGTTTATAAGTCTTTTTCCTAAAAGCCTTCAGCCTTCAGCCTATACACCTGAGTTACAATGGGGGTAACAAATGATCGGCCGCAAAAGATATCTTGTTTTTATTTTGTTTGTTTTGTCGATGTTTATATTAATGTCCGGCATCTCTTCTGCATGGGAAGAGGTTGAAAATGTCCGGATGGAGCAGGTTGGAGATGACGTGCACATTTACTACGACCTGAGAGGGGATGCAGACAAGTATAATGTTACAGTGCGGGGCTCTTCCGACGGTGGCAGGAACTACAGACTTCCAATGAAGACAGTTTCCGGCGATGTGGGCAAGGATGTTCTCCCGGGAAGCGGCAAAAGGATCATCTGGAAGGCATTAAAGGATGCAGGGGAGCTTGAGGGTGATGAATTCGTCTTTGAGGTGGAGGCTGTTTCCGGGCCGGGAAAGGAATTTGTCAATTCTATAGGCATGAAGTTTGTTTTGATACCGGCAGGGAGCTTTATGATGGGGAGTCCGTCAAGTGAGCCGGAACGTGACAGCGATGAAAACCAGCACAGGGTAACATTGACAAAAGGCTTTTATATGGGTGTGACAGAGGTAACCCAGGGCCAGTGGCGAGAAATTATGGGGAGCAACCCGTCGAATTTCAAAGGAGATAATCTGCCGGTGGAGCAGGTTTCCTGGAACGACTGTCAGGAATTTATAAGGAAACTGAACCTGCAGGAAGGCGGGAATAAATACAGACTTCCGACCGAGGCTGAATGGGAATATGCTTGCAGGGCAGGCAGTACATCAAGGTTTTGCTTTGGCGACAGTGATGGTTCTCTGGAGCAGTATGCATGGTATAACAGCAATTCATCAAATAAAACTCATCCTGTAGCTCAGAAAAAGCCCAATGAATGGGGACTGTATGACATGCACGGCAATGTATGGGAGTGGTGTCAGGACTGGTTTGGTGATTACCCTTCAGGTCATGTTGCCGATCCGGATGGACCGTCATCGGGCTCGTTCCGGGTGCGTCGCGGCGGCAGTTGGTTCAGCTACGCGGGGGTCTGCCGGTCTGCTAGTCGTCACGACGGCACCCCGGGCGGCAGGGGCGGCCACTTGGGCTTCCGCCTCGCCAGGACACCTTAATTTTTGGTTTTTTACCTTTTTACCTTTCGGGGGTCTGCATGTTGATTCCGAAGGATAATCAACATGCAGACCATTTTTTTAATTTTATGTTCAAAATTATCACTATACCATTTGACCGCGACACAAAAACCTTCCATGAAGATGTTCTCAATAAATCTATCCTGAACAAAAAGATAAAATCATATCATGTAAATTTTTTTCAGGACGGTGAAAACAGCTACTGGTCAGTTTTCTTTGAATATGATCCTTTAATAGAGAAAACCGCTGAAAAAGAGCTGGATGGTCTCGACAAGCCTCAAAGAATATTGTTGGACACACTAAAGGCATGGCGCAAGGAAAGGGCGGAAAAGGACGGCGTGCCTGTTTATATTGTAGGCACAAACAAAGAACTTCTTGATATTGTTAGGAAAGCTCCGAAAAGCGCAGAAGGTCTTAAAGAGATAAAGGGTTTTGGAAAAAGCAAGGTGTCAAAATACGGCAATGAACTTATTGAAATCATAAAAGGATTTTACAGCAAGACATGAAAGAAGATTTTCCGATCTTCGTTAAATGGTTTGATACAACTGACTGGATACTCGATACAGTTGAGAAATTTCCCAAATCAGTCAGATTTACTATTTCCGGCAGGATGGCAAACATGACGCTTGATGTAATGGAAGGTATAATTGAGGCTATATATACGAAAGACAGGTCATATATATTGGATCGGCTGAACCTATATATAGAGAAACTACGTGTCATGTTCAGGATTACCTATAAGAGAAAATACATTTCAGCAAAACAGTATGAACATGTGAGCGGACTGCTTAATGAAACAGGCAAGATGATAGGGGGCTGGAAGAAAAACAGTTGAAAAGGGCTGGATATCTTTTTGAAGACATTTGCAGTTTTGATAATCTTTATAAGGCATTCAAGAAAGCCATTAAAGGATCTGGAAAAACACAAGATGCATGCTGGTTTCACTTCAACTTGGAAAAGGAACTGCTGATACTCAAGGAAAGACTTGAGACCGGTTCATATCATCCTGCAAGATACCGGTATTTTAAGATATTTGATCCAAAAGAGAGGATAATCAGTGTGGCGCCGTTTCGGGACAGGGTTGTCCATCATGCTCTGGTTCAGACACTTGAGCCTGTTATTGACAGGACATTCATATATGATTCATACGCCACCCGTAAAGGCAAGGGAACACACAGGGCAATTAAGAGAGCGAAGCGCTTTTTGAAAAATAATTATTATTACCTTAAAACAGATATCGCAAAGTATTTTGACAGCATTGATCATGATATTCTCTTGAATCTGGTTGAAAAAAAGGTTAAGGATAAGAAGGCGCTTTTACTGGTGGAACGAATTATCCGCAACAGCGATACGAGTAGGGGACTTGAAGCAGGAAAAGGGCTTCCCATCGGAAATCTGACGAGCCAGTTTTTTGCCAATGTTTATCTTGATCCGCTTGATCATTTTTTAAAAGACAACTCAGGCGTTAAGCGCTATATCAGATATATGGATGACATGGTGGTCTTTTCCAGCTCTAAGGAATATTTGAAGGGTATTTTAAGGGACATGGAGACCTTTCTTGCTGATTGTTTACGATTGGCGCTAAACCCCAGGGCAATGTCATTAAATTCCCGGATACATGGCCTTCCGTTTTTGGGTTTCAGGGTGTTTCCGAATCTCATAAGGATAAAACAGGAAAATCTTCAGAGGATGAAAAGACGGATGCAAAAGAGAATGGTTGAGTTTAAAAAAGGCCTGATATTGGAAGAAAAATTTGTAATGAGCATGCGCAGCATGTTTGAGCATATGGGTTTTGCAGACAGTTATCGATTAAGAAGCTTGATTTCTTTAAATACATAGAAAAAAAGAGAAAGGGTGCTACATGGGCAGGCGTCGTAGAATGGCTCGAACCGGGTGAATCGCGGCGGCAGTTGGAACAACAACGCGAGGAACTGCCGGTCTGCTAATCGTAACAACAACACCCCGGACAACAGGAACAACAACTTGGGCTTCCGCCTCGCCAGCACACAATATGCCGGAATCAATTCGTTTACGGATGGGTTGAGAGCGCTTTTTGTGTCCAGACGCCTGTCCTGCTCTCCGTTTACAGCGGAGACGAATAACATGTAAACCGCCGCGGTCGGTAGCCTGCCCGATGGTTGGTCGAAGGTGGCGGCGGTGATTACCGTGGAATATAGTTTGTACGATACCGATAATATTAAGGACAGGGCCATATCGTTTTTACTTTTACAGTCACGAAACCACAGAAACGAATTGTCATGATGGAACTTTTTAATATCATTGATGCTATACAAGCCAACAGAATACGGATTACTGATCATGCTGATGAAGAAGCTGAATCCGATCGATTGACATTTGATGAAATATATTTCTCAGTTTTTCATGGAGAAATTATTAAAGATTATCCAGACGACAAGCCGTACCAGAGCTGCCTGGTTTATGGTAAAACTTTTAGCGGCGATCCTGTTCATAGTGTTTGGGCTTTTAATGATGAAAACCAATGGGCTGTTCTCATTACGGTCTATCGCCCGAATTCTGATCGTTGGATTAATTTTCGAGTAAGGAGAGAAAAATCATGATGCCATTTGAAAAATGTCCGGTTTGCGGTGGTGAATTGAAAGAAAAGGAAGTAGAAAAACTTATGCGCGGTGGAAATCATACCGCAACTTTACGAGTCCATGCTGAAGTCTGCCTGCATTGCGGGGAACGGTTATATACTGAAGAAACTGTAAGATTATTTGAGAAAATCAGAAATAAATTGAAACGCCAGGAACTACTAGATTTTCAGCCCTTGGGACAATTATTTGCGGTAGATGCTAATTGGTCTAAGACAAATGCAGCAGACCGTTAACCCGAAAAACGGTTTGCGATTTGATGGGCTATGGACAACAAAGGAGGCTGTTATGAAAAGAAAAATGATATTAAGCACAGGTATTTTTATTGCAATCATGTTTCTTTTTGTTCCGTTATCTTTTTCCGCATCCGCTAAAAGCGGGAAGGGATCTCTTTTTGTGAGTAAGTCTGCGGACGTTGACAAAAGAGTGCCCAGCGCACAGATTGAAAATAAATACGGTGTGGCGGTAATTATAGGCAACCAAAACTATAACTCAGAGGATGTGCCGAATGTCGATTATGCTGTTTCCGACGCGCGCATTGTTAAAAATTATGTGCAAAAAGCCCTTGGTTATCGGCCTGGAAACATTATTTATCTGGAAAACGCCACCCAGGCCCAGTTCAGAACCTGGTTTGGCATTGAGAGCGATTATAAGGCAAAACTTTACAGCTATCTGAAACCAGACAAGTCCGATGTTTTTGTCTATTATTCCGGCCACGGCGCTCCTGACGTTAATACAAAGACCGGTTATTTTGTTCCTGTGGACTGCGACCCGTCAACTGTTCGTTTTAACGGATACAGCCTCAAGCTTTTTTACGATAATCTGGCAAAGCTTCCTGCCCGGTCCATTACGGTTGTGCTTGATACCTGCTTTAGCGGCGGATCGGAAAAAGGGATGCTTTTGAAGAATGCGTCACCTGTGTTTATTGATGTTAAAAATCCTCTCCTTACCATGAAAAATGCGTGCGTGTTGACCTCATCTACAGGGGATCAGATAAGTTCCTGGTATCCTGCAAAGAAACACGGTCTTTATACCTATTATTTTCTTAAAGGGCTCCAGGGTGAGGCGGATGCCGACAAAGACGGGGACGTAACCGGAGGGGAACTTCACAATTATCTTTGCGAAGAGGTGAGTTACATGGCGCGGCGCCTCTACATGAGGGAGCAGCATCCTCAGATTATGGGCAGTAAACATACCGAGATCATTAAATATAAGTGATTTGTAACATTTTGTTTTCACCACGGAGCACACAGAGGTCACAGAGAAAAATATTTATCCTCATCCTCCTTTGCTCCTCGTCATCATATTTCTCTTTTAAAAAATCGATCTCAGTGTGCTCAGTGATCTCTGTAGTAGGAGTCTTTTATAATGAATCGAATTATTTCAGCTTTATTTTGCTTGTTTTTACTTCTTGCGTCTGTTTCTGCCGGTTCAGCAGACAGTAGATGGGTGACCTGCGAAGGCCGGGCTGAAGTCGCAAATGTAACAGCGGCAGAGGCGGTACAGATAGCCTTGACCGATGCAAGAAGAAACGCGATAGAGACGGTGGCCGGGGTTCGGCTTGCCTCGGCAAGTATTGTGCAGGATTTTACGCTTCTTTCAGATGTTGTCAACTCTGCTTCATACGGCCAGATTGTAGCGGAGAAGGTGGTGCAGTGGGATGCAGATGTCTTGCAGGAAGATAAAACCAGACCTCCCGTAATTATATACAAGGTGAAGCTGCGCGCCCAGGTGGCCAGGCCGGAGGGGGAGCCGGATCCAGCCTTTAAACTTGAGGCAAAGCTGAATAAGAGAGTATTTACCACAGGCGAAGAGATGTTTGTCGAGGCCAGGGCAAACCGGCAATGTTTCATAACCCTGATCAACCTTACTGCGGACAGCCGGGCAATCGTTCTGGTTCCTTCCATGGTGCGGGCACAAAGCCGTCTCGCAAAGGGCGATTATTTTCGGTTTCCGACGCAATCTGAGCAGGCTTCAGGGATTCACCTGAAGGTAGGCACATTGCCGGGGCACAGGAAGGACAGAGAGGCGATTATGGTGGTTGCAACCAAAACCAGGCAGCCTTTGCCACCAAAAATAGATGACACCCCTTATTACACATCCGATGCAGTTGGAAGCTGGCTTGTGGATATCCCCCTTTCAGAGCGCACCATCAATGTCTTGCCTTACGAGATAGTGGGCGAATAAGGATCCCATTTGAAAAAGAATCTGACAGGATAAACAAGATGTTATATAAAGTACACAAACAAAGCCAACTCTCATTATAGCTATCCAGTAAATCATAAAATATAATCGTAACATGAAGAAGGTATGTATCAAGGCAACCAACCGTGAACCGTGAACCGTGAACCTGACAACCCGAATAGTTATTTATTATGATAATACTTGGTATTGAAACATCCTGTGATGAAACCGCTGCATCAATAGTCGTTG
>JAHIKR010000368.1 GCA_018897415.1 Pseudomonadota bacterium | reverse complement strand
TGCGTGTAACAGGTCAAAACAGCCGTTAGTCAAAACAATCTTTTTGCCGTTTTTTTTCAATTCTTTTGTTAATACTTCAAGTTCCGATAAAGTTTTTTGTTTAAATATAGTGTAATCAGAATAGGGCGTTAAAGCTGAGACAAGTTCTTTGCTTGAAACAGTAGCAGTTCCAACTTTGCCTACGACAATTCCGGCAGCGGTGTTTGCTATGGCTGCGCTATCTTTTAATGATGCTCCTGATGCCAATGCAAGCCCTATAACAGCGAGCACAGTATCTCCTGCTCCTGAAACGTCATAGACCTGTCTGGCTTTTGCGCTGATTTTATAAGGTTCTTTATCCCTTTCAAAAAGAATCATACCGTGCTTGCCGCATGTGATAAGCAGGTTGTCTATGCTAACAGTATCAAGGATTTTATTTCCAGATTCTATAAGACTTGATTCATCTGAAATTTCAGTTCCAGCGGCAAGCGCTGCTTCTTTTCTGTTTGGCGTAAGCAAAGATACCCCTGAATATTTAGAAAAATCGAGTCCTTTTGGATCAGCAATTGTTATCTTATTATGTTTTTCAGCAGATTCGATCAGTTTTAAAAGCAAGGACTTTGTGATAAGTCCTTTTCCGTAATCGGAAATAAGAACCAGATCAGTTGAGGAGACTTTTTCTTCAATAAATTCTGTAAGGAGTTCAAAAGTTTTGGCTGATATTTCTCTTTTTGTTTCCCTGTCGATTCTGAGTACATGCTGATTTGCGGCAATAATCCTTGTTTTCCTTGTGGTTGGCCTGTCGGGTTCCTGAATAACGCTTGTTGTATCGGCCCCCAGTTCATTTAACTTTTTTAGCAACAGGTCGCCGTGCCTGTCAGTGCCCGTTATGCCTACGACCGATACTTTTGCGCCAAGTTCAACAAGGTTATTTACAACGTTGCCGGACCCGCCTAAGGTATAATTCTCATTTTTAACCGATACTACCTGGACAGGTGCTTCAGGTGATATCCGGTCAACATCTCCCCATAAATATTCATCGACCATCAAATCGCCGACAACGAGGATTTTGCATTTATTAAATTTTGTTACGTCTATATTCATAAGACCCAATAACGGTTCAGGGTTCAGGGTTCAAGGTTACAAAACCCATTATGTGTAAAATCATACAGATAAAATAATTTATCAAAAATTTAAGTGGTTTTGCAATTTTTTGCAATAAGTTCTATTAATAACTCCGGAGGACGGACTACTCGACCGCTGCGGTCAGTAAAGGCATGCTTGGTTTCTCCTTTTGCAAGTATTGTATTGCCGTCTTCACTTAATATGCGATAATTAAATTTCATACTAGCTTTAACGCTTGTGTCCAAAGAAGTTTCTATTATCAGAATATCATCGTAATGTGCAGGATATAAATACTTGCAATAGACCTTTGAGACAGGCAGAAAAATTCCCTTTTCTTCAATTTCCTTGTAAGTAAGTCCAAGATATCTGAAAAATTCTGTACGACCCATTTCAAACCAGCGCAAGTAATTTGAATAATAGGCAATGCCCATATTATCCGTATCACCGTAAATTACACGGTATGTTATTTGGTGAGTTATCATAATTTCCTAAATAACAGGTGGATAGACTGAAGTCTGAAGGCTGAAGTATAATCAATCATCTTGCAACGCTCGAATTAAGCCATTTAAGACCTTCAGTCTTCAGGCTTCAGCCTAAAAACCTAACTAGTTATAATTCTTTGGATAATGTTTTTTAACTCTTCATATGAATATGATACAGTGAGCTCCTTGACCTCATTTTTTATATTATCTGGCGGCCGGAAAAGAATACCTGTGTCCGCTTCCTTGAGCATGGAAATATCATTATATGAGTCGCCGACAGCTATTGTTTTATAATTAAGGTTTCTTAGAGCTATTATCGCCTGCCGCTTGCCGTCTTTCTGGCGTAGCGTATATCCGTTAATTGAGCCGTCAGAATGTATTTGCAAAGAATTGCAAAAAAGCGTCGGCCATCCAAGTTTTTTCATTAAAGGTCCTGCGAATTGAACAAATGTATCTGAAGCAATTATTACCGGGACGCATGATCGGAGCCACTCAAGAAATTCCACCGCACCTTCAAGCGGTTCCATGGAATCTATAACCTTTTTTATATCGTTTATCTTCAGGCCGTTTTTATCTAGAATTGATAGACGTTTTTTCATTAATACGTCATAGTCAGGCATATCACGCGTAGTAAGTTCAAGTTCCTTAATGCCTGTCTTTTTGGCTACATTTATCCATATTTCAGGTACAAAAACGCCCTCTAAATCTGAACAAACAATATACATATTTTTCCACCCACATTAATCGAGACCTTTGCAAAACGCTCCCTTTTGCCCAATTTCTGCGTCAGACTCAAATTTTAAGCCTCGAAATACTCAATGTATTCCTGCAGTTAAAATTTTCACCTTCCTTGAACTTGAACAAAATTGAACATTTTTCAAAGGTCTCTAATCTTGACTGTTTTCATCCTCGATTCGTATGAGAACCGGTTTATCTCTTACAATCTCAAGGGAGGCCATTTCAGATAAAGCTTTTTTTACGCTGGCTTCTCTGGCGAGATGTGTCAGCATGACTATTGGAACCGAACCTTTTGATTTTCGTCCTTTCTGATGGACAGACTTAATACTGATGCCATGATCGCCTAAAATACCTGATATCTTCGAAAGTACGCCGGGCTGATCCAGGACCGAAAATCTAAAATAATAGTTAGTAAAGATTTCGTCAACAGGCATAACAGGGATTTTTTTAATGTTTTTCATTTGGTATGAAAGCAAAGGGACTCTTTTTCTGGCACCGGATAAAAGGTTGCGTGCAAGATCAACTACATCACTGACTACAGCGCTGGCAGTAGGCATCATGCCGGCCCCATGCCCGTAAAGCATTATATTACCCACTGCGTCGCCGGAGACTGTA
>JAHIKR010000367.1 GCA_018897415.1 Pseudomonadota bacterium | reverse complement strand
GGTTCAAAAGTAAAATAATTCCCGAAATTGTAAGGAAGATAAAACCTTGGATGTAAATCCATACGATGGAGTCTGTTCCCATCCTTGCTGTAAGTGTACGTATATTCAGAATCAAAATCTGTATAAAAAGGTGTTTTATATATCTGCTGTCTTGATGCATTAAATTCAACTAACGGCAATGTCTGTAAAGTTGTATCCATATCCGCCTGACGTCGATTAATGACATCATCATACCATCGCAATTCTGCATTAAGGCTATACTGTGACCAGATCTTGTTAATGTTCAAACTGTTTACCCTTGTGGAATCATCATATTCCTCGAGATCTCTGCCAAAATTATAAGTATAATAATCACTTGTTTCTTTAAACCCTGTATATCCATGTTTGAATTCATGCAAATAATCATGATCACTAATAATATCTATATCCAATTTTGCAGAAAAACCAAAAGGCATGGCCTGATCATGCTTCCATCTGAACCAGTAGCGGTCGGTATTGGGTCGCAACACGCTATCCGATCTATAACCCCATTCTTTACTTGACTGTAAGACACCTGTTTCCTCAAAGTGCTGGGTACCGTCATCAACTTTTCTATCTTTCAAAAAGTCGTACATAAGGGTTCCTTTGGAATCATTATCTAAAACATACCTGTATTCAACGGCAACTTTGTCTCCACGACGCCCCATATGGTACAAATAAAAGGTTGCATCCGAGCTTTCATCTATAGCCCAGTAAAAAGGCTGATTGTATTCCTCCCATTTTCGCTTTGAATATCCAATTTGTGGTGGCAGTAAACCCGACTGGCGTTTTTGTTTGGCTGGAAAGACAAGAAAAGGAGTATAAAGGAGAGGCATTTTTCTTGCCCAAAGAGCTGCATGATCAACAAAGCCATAACCTTCCAGCGTAACTCTCAGATTTCTTCCGGTAACTTTCCATGGCGTGTTTTCACCGTCACATGTTGTTAGGCTGGCCTTATCCACAAAGTAGCTGTTTTTCCCCAGCTTTTTTATCTTATTACCTTTTATATAAAAATGGTTTTCTTTAAGAAATACAGTTCCATTATAGATTGTACCAATCTCAGCCTCCAAATCCATTTCCATGCGGTCACCGATTAAAACATCATCGCCTGCCGTCATTATTACATGGCCAACTGCAAGAACTTCCATTGTATCGTAATTAAAACGAACAAAATCAGCGGTTAGTTTCCTGTCTTTTTTTGTTATAATTACATTGCCTTTTGCAACATATTCGTCCGCTTTTTGATCATAGTTCAACTCATCGGCTGAAATGTGCCAAGGTTCAACAGAATCATCATCAAAGAATTTCTCCTGAATCTCAGCGCAAACACAAACAGGAACGGCAGTCAAAATAATGAATAAGATAGACAGGCAGGCTATAATGTGAGTCACTTGTCCAATTCTATATCTTGCTCGATAACCATGCATGGAAACCTTTATCCGATCTATAAAACAGATTGCTGATATGAAATGGAAGTTTTGGAAGTGGCTCACGTTACAAAAAAATTCTGAAGAAAGGGCAATTAAATCCATTCAATACGACTATTTGAATTTTTTCTTTCAACAATTTCTCCTATAATATAGCTCTTTTCGCCCATAGCACTGAGTCTTTCCAACACATCCTGGACAACTTCTTCAGGCAATACAGCTATCATACCGATACCATTATTAAAAGTGCGCAGCATTTCTTTTTCAGATATCTTGCCGGCCTGCTGTAAAAATGGAAAAATAGGAGAAACATCCCAACTTCCCTTTTTTATCACAACATTACAAGATTTAGGAATAATTCGAAGGATGTTATCGCCAATACCTCCACCTGTTATATGCGCAAGACCCAAAATAGGGACATCTCTGTGAATACGACAAATAGTATCTGAATATATTTTCGTTGGAATAATTAGCTCTTCTCCCAAAGTTTTACCTAACTCAGGCACATAGCTATCAATTCCTAATTTTAAAATATCAAAACATATCTTGCGTACAAGTGAATATCCATTACTGTGAAGCCCGCTTGATGCAATACCAATAACTTTATTGCCTACATGAATCTCCGATCCGTCAATAAGTTTACTGTTATCTACGACTCCTACAGCGAAACCAGCCAGATCATATTCATTATCACTGTAAAATCCAGGCATTTCAGCAGTTTCACCACCTATTAGAGCACATACAGCCTGCCTGCAGCCCTCAGCAATTCCCTTTATGATTTCAGTTACAGTATCTGTTTCCAGTTTGCCTGTTGCAAGATAATCAAGAAAGAAAAGCGGTTTTGCACCATGGACAGCAATGTCATTAACGCACATGGCAACAAGATCAATACCAACTGTATCGTGTTTATCCATCATAAAAGCAATTTTAAGTTTGGTACCGACGCCGTCTGTCGAGCTAACAAGAACCGGCCTTTCCATATTATCAATATTTAGCGAAAAAAGGCCCCCAAAACCTCCTATTTCACCCATAACACCGGATCTGGGCGTCTGTTTTGCTATTTCTTTAATTTTACTGACCAGGGCGTTAGCCTTGTCTATGTCTACCCCTGCATCGGCGTAAGTAAGAGAATCTGTCATATATATCTCCCCGAATTACTATTAAATTACCAAATTACTATCAAAGCCTTATAAAATCGGAAAACTAAATTGAATTAGCTTAAAAGTCAAAACAATTTTTTTGACATAAACTTCTTAATATGTAACAGTTCAGACACTAAGGCACAAAGAAAAGAGCTGAACTATTTATAATGAAAATAAAGGGCTATCAATATGAAAGAAATAAATATAGGCTTGCTCGGTTGTGGTACGGTTGGTACAGGTACTGCAAAAATTCTTATTGAAAGCAAAGATCTTATAAGCTCACGGGTTGGAACTACTCTGAATTTGAAACGTATTGCCGACATAGATATTGATAGAGACAGAGGAATAAAATTCAATGAGGGCGTTCTGACTACCGATGCTTTAGGAGTCGTTGACGATTCAGAAATTGATATTATTATCGAGCTGATTGGAGGAGAGGGAATTGCAAAGGACTTAATTTTAAGAGCCATTAATAACGGAAAGCATGTCGTTACTGCAAATAAGGCGCTTCTTGCAAGCCACGGCAATGCCATATTCAAGGCAGCAGATGAAAAAGGTGTTGATCTTGCCTTTGAAGCAAGTGTTGGCGGGTGTATGCCAATTATTAAAACTTTGCGTGAGACTCTGGTCGGAAACCAGATTAATTCAATGATCGGCATTTTAAACGGTACATGCAATTATATCCTTTCAAAAATTACAGATGATAAAAGTAGCTTTGAAAACGCTCTGTCCGAAGCGCAAGCAAACGGATTTGCAGAGGCAGATCCAACCCTGGATATAGAAGGCCTTGACACAGCTCACAAGCTGGCCATCTTGTCATCACTTGCCTATGGAATGGAAATTAATCTTAACGATATTTATATTGAGGGAATTTCAGAAATTACCCCCCTTGATATTGAATTCGCGGGACAGTTTGGATACAGGATAAAACTCCTTGCGATCAGCAAAAACAGGGAAAATAAAGTCGAAACAAGAGTACATCCTACTATGATTCCCTTTAATAATCTTCTTTCAAATGTCAACGGCACGTTAAATGCGATTACAGTCTCCGGCGACGCAGTTGGAAATATAATGCTTTACGGGCATGGGGCCGGCATGATGCCTACCGCCAGCGCTGTAGTCAGCGATACGGTTGATCTTGCACGCAACCTTTTATCCGGCGCCAGGGAAAGAGTTCCTTTGCTTTCATATCAAATGAAAAATATCAAAAAAATCCCTGTTATGCCTGTTGACGAAATCTTTACTCACTATTATTTCAGGTTCTCAGTCCTGGATCAACCGGGCGTACTTTCGAAGATATCAGGTATTTTAGGCGATCATGGCATCAG
>JAHIKR010000042.1 GCA_018897415.1 Pseudomonadota bacterium | reverse complement strand
GGCATGCGGCTTTTTGATGTTTCATTCTACCATTCGGTGAAATTACCGGCAGGGGCAACCGGTTTACCAAGTCCCGGCGATATCGTGAGAGCATCCCGCCTGATATCGAGAAACAAAACAAAGAGGAGCTATTCAGGATTGGTAAGTATGAGGCATTATAAGGCAGCGCTTTATGAGGCAACTCATAAGGTGATCGGGCAGAAGTCAGCAGAGGCCATATTAGCCAAATGCCTGCTTTAATAGGCAGGACATGGTGAATGGCCGAACCTTTGAGAGCAGGGAGGAGCCGGTCATACTCGAAAAGGCGATGAACCCGACAGGGGGAGCCAATAATATTCGGCGTGTTGGCCGTAGCCAGCCTTGGAATACAGTCAGAAGTTGGGCGGTATTTTAAAACTCTCGGGGAACCGCATAGTGCGGACCCGCTTGCTATGTGGTGTGGGGAGGGGGAGAGAAAAACTCCCCCTTACCCGATTAGGAGTCGAGAAGAATTTTCATAACATCATTGAATTGTAAATTCAGCGGTTCTTGCATCAGGGTCTGTCGCGCCAGAAAGCAAGACGAAGTTTGGTAACATTGTAACCGGGTGCGCCATTCGGTCTCGAGATGCTGTTACACTTTCTTTCCTTGCGATGTCTACGAACCCAATAAGAACCGAATCCGTTACTGAGTATTGCGGCCTTCCATCCATCCATCGCCCCTGTTTGCTATCAAAGACTCGCTTGGGGCCAAATACGTCGAATTCAATAATTGTTCCAGTAAGCTGGGCATAAGAATTAAGTTTGTTTAAATCGTATACAACATCATTTTCAGAGTGCCACCAATGGGGAGCGCATTTAATCTCCAAAATACATGCTACCGTTTTTTCTTTGCGATTTACAATCACCAAGTCTGGACAGTATCCAGCCAAACTTGGTTCAACCAGAATCAGGTGTTTATCATCCAGTCTATTTGTAAAACTGTGATATAGCATGGCTTGGAGCGCACGTTCACTATTGATACGCTCATCAAAATAGGCCAATCTAACATCCTGCCATACCAAACGAAGATCTGTCAGCTTCATTCAATCACTCCTTTAGGACCTCTAACTTTTGATTCAGATATGACAAGATGTTTTGATTCCGGATGATATGCCAAAATGTCAACATCACTCCACCCACCCTTATCAGTTTGAAAGGCGAAACGCATTTTTGTCCAATAACCTTTCAAAAGCCACTCAGCCTCTACTATCGATTCCGATGTCATTGCTTCGGACATATATACTCCTTTTACCACCCTTTACCACATTAAGTGTAAAGATTAAATTCAATGATATTAGCTATTATTGGATTAAATTTTGATTTGTTTTGCATGGTAACATATCATAATTATTTATGAAAAAACAAGATAATCACAAAAACCCACGAAAACTGCTGGATCAGGTGCGCAATGTCACGCGTTGACGCCTTAATGGACTAAATTATCAACTTATTTACCGGTTAATGAATATTTTTTGGCATAAAACCGTGTCCGAAAAAAAGGTTTTTCATTCCGCAATATGGAACATCCTTATGGTATGATGCAGCAAAGCAGGTTAAAGAAAAAAGCAATGATGCTAAATGTACGATCTGCGGAAAATTAAATTCCATGCAGGATATCACCATGAAGAAAGAGACAACAAGGCGTAAGTTTTTATGCGATGTCGGGGCAATGTGTTTGTTTGGCGCTTATGGCTGGTGGAAAGAGAATCAGCCGGCTAACAAGAAAAAAGCTGCAATATGTTCAAAAGAATTATCCATGCATGGAGCAACCGAGGCGGAGCTCTTGCTTGCAAATATTGGATTAACCACAGTTGTAAAAATTATACATACAGACAGTTATGAATTTCCCGGTCATTTCCCATTTCAGGTCTCAGTTGATTGCAAGGCAATGGATAATTTTGCGACAATACAAGATATCTGCATGGAATTTTTCCCAAAGACAATTGAACAAAGAGACAGAATAGTCGAAGACCTGAAAGTCGATTCTATATTTCTGATAAAGGGAGAGTATAACATGCTTAAAGATACTCCTGTCATGCTTTATGAGCCGGATTATACCAGGGTTAAGCCAAAACCTTTAGAGAATGAAATGAGAAAATTGTTTCAGATGTTTGAAGATTCAATGAAAATCAAAATTTAACATTGTTCTACAAAAAAGGAGGGAGATATGATTAAGCGTTTCAGTATGATAGTGGTGTTGTGCGTAATATTTGTTTTCAACTATAATAGCGTTTATGCTGCATCCTTATCACCATACGGAAAGTTTGAATGGTCGGACAATATCGTCGATGTTTTTAGAAAACTAAAAGAGATTAAAACAATCAAGGAGATATCTATTGATGGGCCAGACAACTTTGACAGGGTAAATGCTGTTGAAAAATCAGAAGAAGATCTTAAAGCTGGAATTACAGATTTTGTTGCGAAAGGGGCCAAGGGGTGGATGTTCAGTGAGTATAATAAGGAAGTTATTCTTAAGGATGGCGAGAAGAGCCTCTATCATGTCAGAGCAATTCATCTAAAGGCACAACCAATAATTATTGTTGGAATTCCATACAGGATTTCATTCAACTTTGTGCAAGTTCCTGGATATGTTTTAACTAATTATGATAAGGCTATTAAAATTGATATAAATGGGAAGAAAATTCTGTTTCTTTCCCATTTTACGATTATTGATCTTACTCCGCTTGACAATGAACTGGCTGAAGCAAACCATCAGAAACTATTCGACGTCATAAGGAAGAAGTATCCAGTGTTAAAGGATGTCTTTGGACGCGAATGGAATGGAAAGCCAAATGCTGCGACCTACTATTCAGAAGATGGCGATTATTCTTTTGGATTCCTTCCAAGTGAACAAGGTCCTGAAATGGCATATACGAACTCGTTCAAGTCAGTAGAAGAAATGTATAATAGCCACAGAAATAATATCTTGTCAGAAGAAAACAAGAATAGCGACTCTTCGTCAGAACTTTAATAGGACGAGGGGAAGTAATTGGCCTCACCCAGAAGGATAAGGGGTGGGCAGACCCGCCGTCTCGCATGCCCGCCCCCGTGTCTGACGCTATGCCATTTGTCTGATATCAAAGGATAAATATTTTCAACCACATTTGTATCTGCAATTTTCCGTAATGATCTAATCACTACCGCATATCTGATAATTTCACGATCATCGCTAATCATTTCATAAAGGAGAGGAGGAACACCATGGGATATGGGCAGAAAATTAACCGCAGGAAATTTTTGACAATGGTATCAAAATATTGTGCCATACCTTTCATTCCATATTCTTCTTTTCACTTTTCCAGAAATGGTATTGTGAAAAATAATTCCAGGACGATTGAGACTCCTATTATCAAAGATAAAATTCCCAATATCAACGTTATCGGTGTTGGAGGCGCTGGCGGCAATACAATAAACCATATGATCGATTCAAAGCTTCGGGGTGTAAACTTT
>JAHIKR010000366.1 GCA_018897415.1 Pseudomonadota bacterium | reverse complement strand
GAGGCCAAACTTTTTGGCGGGATTTCCTCAAGAGCCTTTAGATCTATTTCAGCATTCCAGTACTTTTTTATGCCCGATACGTGTCCGGCGCCGACAACAGCTACAATCTTTTTACCAGGTGCAGTCTTTATATTATATGCAAGATATTGATCCCTTTCGTCTATAAGTATATTTCTCAGCACCGGAAGTGATTTTTCAATATCTGCAAGAATAACCTGAAGGACATCTTGTTGCTTCATTTTTTCGATTTCTTCTTCGCTGATTTCTTCAATTCCGCCTAACGACAGGATAAGCTGAAACAAAATTTTTATCTTGTCCCAGAAACTCATTATGCGCCAGGTCCTTGACAGGGTAATGCGAATATCCCTGTCTGCAAGATGTATTTTTGCTCCAATTGCTTCAGCTTTTTCAATGGCTTTTCTCATTTCCTCGCCAGCTTTTAAATTAAATTTTTTGGCTATGCGTTTTTGAAATGAAGCAAGAAGAAGATTGGAAAGGAGAAGGAATGCTTTTTTGTCCTTAATCACTTTTATTATATCCATCTTTTCCCATTTATCCCTTTGACGGATAGTCTGGTATCTGGATTGGCAAAGTTCAACACAGACGCAGTCAGGTTTTTCTTCCTCTATTACCGAGTCAACCAGCTTCGCGCTTTCCCTTGATACATGGGCTGTACCTAAAAGTATTATCTCTTTATCTTCAAAATTAAGACGATGTATGTTATCGTCATTGTTAGCAATTCCCATTAAATATTTTCCTCTATCAATGAACCTCCCCGCAGCAAGCTGCGGGGTACCTAAAAATGTTTATAAGAATTTTGTATACAGTCATTCCTGCGAAGGCAGGAATCCATGCCTTTGCTTTTATTTTTCTGGATTCCCACTTTCGTGGGAATGACATAAGGAAACCCTGTAGCAAGCTACAGGGAATTATCAAGTTAAAATAATATTTCAGTATATGCGGTTTTTAGCAAGAGTTTGAAGTATTATATTTGTAATGTTAATGCAAGATGAAACAAAATTATAATTGTGATATAGGAAATAAGGCAATAAATTCCACTTCATTTTATGATTTGTTCATGAGAAATATGGGTTAGGAGTATATAAATGCCCAGCATGAAAGAGCTCGCCCTTCTTATGAAGGAATTGGAACATCAGCTCAATATTTGCACGCGGTGCGGGATGTGCCAGGCTGTGTGTCCTCTTTATGATCAGACAGGCATTGAGGCAGATGTTGCGCGCGGGAAACTGGCTTTGCTCGAAGGCCTTGCTGAAGAAATGTTTAAGAATCCCAAGGGCGTGTATGAACGTCTCAGCCGATGTCTTCTTTGCGGGTCATGTGAGGCGAACTGTCCCAGCGGGGTTGAAGTCCTTGAAATCTTTATTAAAGCACGTGCGATTCTTACACATTTTATAGGTCTGTCTCCGGCAAAGAAAGCAATTTTAAGGATTATGCTGGCCCATCCTTATAATTTTGACAGGCTGATGGAATTATTGCCGAGAATCCAGAAAATTTTTACAAAACCGGCCAGCAAAAATTTGGGCACTTCATGCGCTCGCTTGGTATCACCTTTAATAAAGAACAGACACTTCAAATCTCTTGCGCCAGTGCCGTTCCACCACATAGTCCCGACTCTAAATTCATATCCCGGCAAATCCGGGTTAAAGGTGGCTTTTTTTGTCGGTTGCCTGATCGATAAGATTTTCCCACAGGTTGCTGAAGCGGTTATTGATGTGCTGAATTATCACGAAGTTGGAATTTTTGTTCCGGAAGGTCAGGCATGTTGCGGAATTCCGGCTATTTCAACTGGAGACACACAAACTTTTGACCGGCTGGTGCAACACAATCTGGACAAATTCTATACTACTGAGTTTGATTGTCTGGTAACTGCCTGTGCTACATGTACTGCCGTAATCAAAAAAATTTGGCCCATGATGATTAAAAAGCAATCCTCTGTCATCAGGTCCAGAGTTGAAAAACTTGCTGAAAAAACAATGGATATAAATCAGTTTTTAGTATCAAAAACAGGGTTTACCAGGGGAAGCTATTATGGAAATGAAAAGAAGATTGTAACCTATCATGACCCATGCCATTTATTAAAAACTTTGGGTATATCAGACGAACCAAGAGCGCTTATTAAGGCGAACCAAAAATACACTCTTAAAGAAATGCACGAATCCGACTGGTGCTGCGGGCTGGGAGGAAGTTTTAATTTGCAGTATTATGATATTTCGGCTAAAATTGGAAAGCGTAAACGCGACAATATTAAGTTGACGAACTGTTCTGTTGTGGCTACCGGTTGTCCTGCCTGCATGATCCAGATTTCTGAAATGCTTTCAAAGTATGGAGATTCAATTGTCGTCAAACATCCGGTAACAATCTATGCTGAATCTTTGAAAAATAATATCTCTAACTAATTTTTTTCTTTTGTTTCAAGATGTTCCTTAGAGTCCTTGTCGCTTGTCACCTGACAAGATTTTCGCAGTCAGGTTGAAATGCCCAATTTGGGCAGGATATAAGCCTGTAACAGAAACCATATTCCAATAATTATCAGAAAAATGACTATTGTTCGCATAGCACTACTCCTTGGTTAATATTTTTTATGGACTTTCTACGAAGCCGTCGATTTTTATATAAAACCTAAGTTTAGCAATTTTTTGCGAAGAAATGTGCCGAGATCTTGATGCAGCAAGGTTTGCGAAAAGCGTAGGCATACCAATGGATATGTCGAGACTTTTCGCAAGTCCTTGATGCGCAAGAGATTGGTGCAGGTCGAGTAAAAAATCGCTTAATTTAGGTAATAATAAGTCATAATAGGACAACTGTAAACAATTTCTTATGAAAGGCACATAAAATGAGTTATGATTTTAATGCAGACGAAATATTTGAGATAGCCGAGCAGATAGAAAAAAATGGTGCAAAATTTTATAAGCTGGCAGCAGAGATAGTTGACAAACCCTCTGTCAGGAAACTTTTACTAGAGTTGGCAGCAATGGAAATTGAGCATGAAAAGACTTTTATTTCCTTAAGAGCCAAACTGTCGGATCAGGAGAAAGAAAAAACTGTTTTTGACCCCGAAGGCGAATCAGTTCTTTATCTAAAAGCTCTTGCAGACAGCAGGATTTTTTTTAAAAAAGATATTCCTGATGTTTTGTCTAATATAAATCAGGCTGAAAAGGATTTTGCGAAGAAAATTATTAGGTATGCGATAGGTGCTGAGAAAGATTCGATTGTCTTTTATCTTGGCATGAAGGATTTAGTGTCTGAAAATATGGGTAAAAAGAAGATTGATGCAATTATTAGAGAAGAAATGTCACACATAAGGCTTCTCGGTAAAGAGCTGGCCGCTCTCAACAAACAGGCCAAATAACTATCTGTAATATGATAAATGAACTACCCCGCAGCAAGCTACGGGGTATCAAAGGATAACATGTTTTGTCATTCCGTGCTTGACACGGAATCCAGAAAAACTGGATTCCCGCTTTCGCGGGAATGACAGGAACGAAGCAAGCTTCGGGGAATTTAACCCAATAAGTCACGAAAATCTGTGTAATCTGCGTAATCTGTGGATTAAAAAGGGAGTACATTATGGCATTGCCTTACAAATTTGACCGATTAGAGTTTGCGGGTTCATTGGGAGATATGGGCACTCTTCTTCCATTAGCGATAGGTATGATCATGATCAATGGCTTAGACCCGATGGGCTTGTTTTTCTCGATAGGTGTTTTTTTTATTCTTTCAGGCATTTACTATGGTATAACTGTGCCTGTTCAGCCTATGAAGGTAATTGGCGCCTATGCTATTGCAACAGGCATGACCGCATCACAGATTTCAGCCTCCGGATTCTTGATAGGTGTTTTTCTCCTCATCATTGGCGGAACAAATGCAATAACATTATTGGGAAAACATATACCAAAACCGGTGATAAGAGGAGTTCAGGTTTCAACCGGTACGCTTCTAATGGCGCAGGGCGTCAGGTTTATGATCGGGACTTCAAAATTTCAGATGCTCCAGCAGTCGGCAGAACCCTATCTGTCTTTGCAGAATATCGGCCCCCTTCCGATTGGAATTATAATTGGAGTTGCCGGCGGCATATTAACCCTTTGTTTTCTTGAGAACAAAAAAATCCCGGCAGGGCTGCTGGTGATTTTTACAGGCTTAGTTCTGGGGGTAATAATAGGTACCCATGAAGGCCTGAACAGGCTGAGTCTGAGTATTAATCTTCCTAAATTTCTGCCATTCGGGTTTCCCAGCAATGCTGATTTAACATTTGCGCTTTTTGCTGTAGTGCTTCCTCAATTGCCCATGACAATTGGGAATGCAGTAATTGCAAATGCTGATCTGTCAAAGGATTACTTTGGCGAAGATTCTAAAAAAGTTACTTATCGTTCCCTGACTATCAGCATGGCGCTTGCAAATTTCATGAGCTTTATTTTTGGGGGTATGCCGCTTTGTCATGGTGCCGGAGGATTGGCAGCCCATTACCGCTTTGGAGCACGCACAGCAGGCTCAAACCTTATGATCGGTTCTATTTTTGTTCTTTTGGCTGTTTTGCTTGGAATACATGCCCTTTCGATTATTTATCTTATTCCAATGTCCATATTGGGAGTATTGCTCATTTTTGCCGGAAGCCAGCTTGCACTCACTATAATTGATATGAAATTGCGAAAGGAACTTTTTGTTGTTCTGGTTATGCTGGGAATCACAATTGCATCGAATCTTGCCGTAAGCTTTATTATAGGCATAGCGATAGCGTATGCTTTAAAGTCTGATAAATTAAAAGTATAACGGCTTCGTAAAAAGTCCATTTTCTGCGTTGCGCTGCATCCCCGCCCTGTTAAATTTTCGCTTTGCGAAACGGCGAAGCCGATTTAACTGGGCAAGTCATTGCGGCGTATAAGTAGGCGTCCATCTTAGTGGATCCATACCTATTGCTTCTCAAAAAAAGCCAAATATGAGAAACAAGCGTCTTTGATACGAAGAGATGAAAATAGTATTTTCAGGTGCTCTGTCTTCTAAGTGGAGTGTCAACGCATTGGATTTTGTGTTCACAAATCCAGTGTTTAGAAACAACAAATTTACAACAAATAGTGGTATACCTACTGCGAGTGCTGCAAGATTCACAAGGGTGCTCTTGGAAAAAAATCTGATCGCTACATTAGAAGAAGCATCGGGCAGAAGACCAGCATTATATTCTTTTGAGCCATTAATGAAACTCGTTAGAGTTTAGTTATAAAATCGCTTAACACACATATGAGAATTCAAAGAAAACCTACTCATCCAGGTGAAGTCCTTAGAGAAGATGTTATTAAACCGTTGAATCTGTAGAAAAAGCTTGAAAAGCTTATAGATAGGGGATAAATTTTGCTTCCAGATAAAAGACACCCCTCACCCACAAAGAATAAGGAAGCAAAAGGATAGGAACGGTTGAGCCTGTGTTTGCGAATCTGCGGAATGCAATTGGCCTGGATAGATTCACATTGCGAGGGAAGCTGAAAGTCAACATTCAGTGGAAGCTTTTTTGCATAGTTCATAATCTGCTAAAGATTCATCGTGTTGGCAATGCTTTTACATAAAAAAGTATAATGGATAACAGATAAGTATCATCAATACATCATAATATCAGGAAAAAATGAAAAAATTGT
>JAHIKR010000365.1 GCA_018897415.1 Pseudomonadota bacterium | reverse complement strand
TTTTTCGGTGGCAATGGCGAAGAGGCAACACCCGTTCCCATCCCGAACACGGAAGTTAAGCTCTTCAGCGCCGATGGTACTGCTCGGGAAGCTGAGTGGGAGAGTAGGTCGCTGCCGAAAATTTTTATAAACCCGGGACCATTTTGGTTCCGGGTTTTTTATTTTGGGACAGCCAAACTAAGGTATTTTTCATTTTCTTCGAACATTAATTTCTTGCTTACCATTATTCGTAGAAAAGAAATAATCTTATCATCTGACAATTCGGGGAAATGTTCCAATATTTTTTTTATTGATCGGTAATGCTGGCAGAAGAGATATATCTCCCTGGATTTTCCTTTAAGGCGGTGCGTTAATGTTCTATTATTAAATTGTTTTTGGATTATTATGAGAAAATCCCTACCATCCAGAAAACTGAGAATCGGCTCAAAAAAAGAATTATTGTGGAGAGATTCATATTCCATCTTCCAAGCTTTTATCCTTTGTTTGACAGGTCTCCACAGTTTTTTCTGATACCCAAGATTACCTCTATATGCTTGTATTAAAAATCGCATAGAAGAAGATATATTTTGTGGCAATAGATCTGCATAGCGAGGGTGATTATATAATGCTTTAATTCCATATTGTTGCGGTTTTTCCCATACCGGACTTTCAAGGCCCAGCCAAAAATTAACTTGGCGTAAAGGACGAAATGGAGCTGCAAATTCCAAATTTCGCAGCGTTTCTTCAACATCGTCCATATCACTACCTGGGAATTGAAGTATGAGATTTGAATTATTAACAATTCCTAAGTGTTCGCAATTTTTCATAATTTCTAAATTTTGTATGGCTGTGGTTCCTTTATTCAGTTTCTTGAGCAGTCTGGTGCTGAGCGACTCTATGCCAATTTGTACTTCACTCATTCCAGCTTCATGCATTATTTTAAGATTTTCCTGAGTTGTTGTAGCACGTATTTCAGAGAAAAAACGAAAGTCCTTTTTAATCTCTTTCAGTTGAGTAAAAACCTCTTTAGACTCTTTAACCGGAAGAGCATTGTCAGTAAAGGCCACAGAAAGTGTCTTATACTTTGAAGTAAGCTTATCAACTTCGGAAACCACTTTAGAAGGACTTTTTGATCTATAGTCATCCCACTGCAGGTTTAGATTACAAAAAGCGCATCCTTTGATATTTTTTGATCTTTGTAAGTGGCGCCACCAGCAACCCCTGGAAATTTCGCATAAAATAGTGGGGAAAAAAGTTTTTTTTGAACCGAATGTTTGAAGTAAATCAAAATAATCGTCAAAGTCAGGCATTGGAAGACTGTCCAGTGTTTCCATTTGATAGAACATATCTGAATTATCATTTTCTATGGATTCTCTTGATATTACACCTTTAATAGGAGGGATTTCGTCTGTTTTAATAGAAATGTTAAGGTGATGTACTAATTGGCTTAAAGGTAACTCACCTTCGCCTTTAACAACGAAATCTATCTCAGGGATTAACTTAAATAGATCTTTTGATGCGCCTGCAAATGTTGAACCTCCTAATACAATTTTGAGGTCAGGATATTTTGTTTTTAATCGCTTAATGATATAAAGCGAGGAAGTTAGCTGACACTGAGATACAGAAAAACCTGCAAGACAAAATTTATTCCAGTTTATGCTTTCAATAAAAGCATCGGTAACCTTTCTTACCTTTGAAACAAGTTCTTTAAAAATTAGCTTGCGGCATAGAGGCTTATTTTTAGCTTCCTTATGAAAGATCTTTTCAATAGTTTTAACTTTTTCAGGGGATAACATGGCAGCATATATAGTCTCAGCAAGCCAGGTACTTTCTGAAATAGAATGATATAGTTCATAGCCTATTGTTTCAGCTACTTTTAAATAAAAATGATGAGCCGCAATATTGATATAGGGAAATTTTAATTTTAAATATGCTTTCAGAGTACCTATCTGAATTGATGGCCGGCTGAAAAGTGACCAGGGCATAGAAACAAGAATTACATCTTTACATGTGTTTGTTTGCTGAGGCTTCATAATAATTATTATTCAACTCATTCTGTAGGTTACATCCTATTCATACTTTACTATATAAAAGTCAAACCCTTTATTCCAGCTTCCCCTATCTCGCTTGGAATTATATAATTCTTGCATTTTCATTAAAAACAATGTAATATTAATACATTACAACAATCAAGAAACGACCTGTTAATATCAAATATCACTGATTTCTTAACATTTAATATTGGGAGCGTCCTCCCTAAGCCCTCTTTCCCGTTTTTTAGAAGTTCCATTTGGGCTACATAAAATTGTTGATATTTATGGCCTATATGGGCTATATTTTTATTATATTAAAGGAGGTGAAAATATGCCAAAAATTTCAACAGTTAGGGCTAGAATCGAACCAGGATTAAAGGCAGAAGTGGAAAAACTTTTCAAACAACTTGGTTTGACAACTACTGAGGCAATCAATTTATT
>JAHIKR010000041.1 GCA_018897415.1 Pseudomonadota bacterium | reverse complement strand
TAAATGCGTCAAAAAAAGTATGATGTTCTTCAACTCTTGCTTCTAACGACACTCTATAACCCACTCCTCCATGTTCACCTATTTTCCCCATATCATCCATAAAATCTTTCGAATAACCTACTTCTTCGTCAACAAAAAATCCTGCTTCAATCAATCCATCGGACACCTTTTTCAATACCACATACATTTCATCGTTATAAAGAGGTCTGACTACACCATCGTCTCCAATAAACCATTTATCCTTTGGGATAACCCAGAATAATTTATTTAAATCTTCATTAGTAATGCCTTTCGAGCCAATAATCTTTTTTATCTTGTCGCTCATATTCTTTGCCAAAGCTAAAAGTTTTTCCTGCTCTTCATAAATAATATTACCCCTATTAAGAGGCGAGACCTCCATGATAAACAATTGACCATCAATATAGAAAAACCTGATAGCTGAATGATTGTGGCCTACTATAGATATAAAATCTCTGTCTTCTGAAACATAAGTATGAAGTATCGAAGGAGAATCCCGAGACTCTTCCGTGGCACTCCTTACACCATAGCTACTAACTTCTTTTTCTTTATCGAGAAAAAACGATAAAATAAGTTCACAAATCTTTGTAGACTTAGCTTCTGAGCAAAATAATATAAGCTGTAATTTTTCTATTGTGTCTTGAGGTATAGGAGTTTTCTTATCTTGCGGAGAACCTTCTTGTTGTTGAGATTGTATAAAATTTTCATTTTCTATGTTGGAGTGCAATGGAGGTCTTAATGCATAGGCAAGCTCTTGGCATAAAAATACCCCTCCTAGCATAAATATTAACGCTATATTAGATATTTTATGAATCTTTCTCATATTAAACTTTTTTAAAAAGTAACTCATATCCATGGACAGAAAAAGGCCATTTTTCCCATGGCCTTGCCCTAAATATCATTTTCTTTAACTTTATATATTATAACAAATTATGACGATATGTCAAGCAAAATCTGCCCTTCGGGCAGAGACTTCAAAACAACTATTTTATTTCGATCATCTCACCGCAATTAGGACAATTCAGATGGCTTTGTCCGTCAATATGATATTCCTTGCCTCCAGGCTTAAATTGATCTATGAACCATTTAGGGGCCTTAATTTGATGATTACATTTCGAACAAGGATAAATTGTCAGCTGTTTCTGTGCATGCTGTTTCTTTTTCCACCACATCTTCTGTCTCCAATTCTTTCCAATTCTCGTCTCTAAAGATACTGTAAACAATGCCGTATTTAGGATGCCAGATTTCATAGAGAATAAGCTCCTCTCCGCAGTTTGGACATCTAAACGGGTCTATGCCAAAACTCTCTCGTAATCTCTCCCTGTAATTTGTAGAAGAAGGCCTATGCCAGAAAGAAAAAAATTCCTGCGAGACAGCTTTTATATGTTCAAACATTCTATTTATTATCTGTTTTACCTTTTTAATCTTTACCCTTGCATAAAGCCCATAGTGACGGATAAGTTTTAATCCTTTGGGCGGGATATGCTGGATAAGCCTGGCTATAAACTCATAAGCAGTAACCTTAACAAAAACCTGTCTCTGTGTAGGGTGCTCTTTATACCAATATCTAACATATTCACCATCATAATCAGTAATCCTGTATAAGGCTATGGGAGGAGAAGCAACGTATTTGATGAGATATCCTATTATATCCCGCTTTCTTACCTTTTCTTTTTTAGCTCTGGTTATCAGTCCTTTTGAAGATCTTTTTTGGAAAACCTCATCTATCAGCCTGATTGCCTCTGGATTATCAGCAAGGGCCTTCTTTAATGCATTCAAAAGTATATACATCCACTTCTTACTTAATGTCCTATACTCAAAGTAATAAAAATCCTTCCACTTGTTCTTTGTATCTAATCCGCCTTCTGTAACTAAAAGATGTAGATGCGGGTTCCATGTACATTTACGGCCTGCGGTTTGAGTAACTGAAATAATACCTAATTCTATTCGTCTGCCTTTTAAACATATTGAGGCGACTTCTTCTATTAGTCTTGCTCCGCAATCAGCAAGGAGTTTGAGTATCTGTTTATTATGAAAATACTTCCATAAAGTTCCTGGAACGGTTAATATAATATGACGGTGGATAACCTTGGCGAATATGATCTCTTTCATCTTACTTACCCAATTATCAATATAGACCTTGGAGCAGCGCAGGCAAAACCTTGACTTACAGCTAAAGGGGACTTTTTTGATATGGCCGCAGCTGCAGCGGTATTCAGCGTAGCCATTGGAGAACATTCCGCAGCCCATCATCTTCTGGACATTATTCTCTATGTTCTCATCTACAAGATTAGGGTGGAAGCGTTTGAACTGCTCCCAATGGTCTCGGAATATCTGGATAAGCCTGTTTTTGTGATAAATGGGGCGATTATTTAACATGGGATTGTCTCAATTATAGCATAATCTGTGCTCAAATGGGGTGGTATAATTTCCTATGCTATCAAGGTTTTGATAGCAAATAAATTTATCGTTTGATTCTTCTTTATCTTTTCATATTATGGCTTCGAGTATCGGTTTTATGATATTAGCTACACGGCAAATCTTGGC
>JAHIKR010000364.1 GCA_018897415.1 Pseudomonadota bacterium | reverse complement strand
ATTGTTTATGAGAACCAGATGACCTTGCGGGACCATTTCAACCCTGAAATTATCTATCTTAACAACCCTTGGCTCTTTTTTCCCGAATAATGTTCCAGCCACTGTGTTTGTTGCTTCAGGACTGATTGTACTCACTGTAATCAGATTTAAATAATCTTTGGATTCAGAGTGAGTTGTTTCTGTGACTCTGATACCTCTTTCTTTTGCAAGGATAATTGCATTGACGAAATTTACATCATCCTTTACCACAGGAGTAAGCAACCCTTTTATTACCGCCCTTGAAACAGGCGAAAGGTCAAGGCCCATAAAATCACCTGTATAATCAATAACCACTTCTTTTAAGGGCCAGCTTGAAAGCTGAGCCATAAGGCAGCCGATCCTCTCTGCAAGGGCTAAAAAAGGTCCAAGCTTCGTCATAAGTTCGCCAGTAACAGAGGGAATATTAACAGCATTAATTATAGTACCGTTTTTAAGATAGTCAATTATCTGGCTGGCAACCGCAACTGCAACATTGGTCTGGGCTTCCTTTGTAGATGCACCGAGATGTGGAGTACATACCAGGCGATCCATTCCGAGCAGGGATGATTTGCCAGGAGGCTCAACTTCAAAAACATCCAGGGCTGCTCCGGCTACCTTCCCGGATTTCATTGCCTCATAAAGATCCTCTTCTTTAACAATACCGCCGCGAGCACAGTTTATAATCATCACTCCGTCTTTCATCTTATCGAAAGCCTCTTTATTGAGCATACCGGTTGTTTCTTTAAGCTTTGGGACGTGCACTGTTATGTAATCAGCCTTTTTATACAATTCGTCAAGAGAGACGTATTCAAAACCAGCCTTCTCAATGCGTTCGGGTGTAACAAAAGGATCATATACAATGACCTGCATTTTAAGCCCGCGTGCGCGATCCGCAACAATTGAGCCAACTTTACCAAACCCGATAACTCCAAGAACCTTATTGTACAGCTCTTTGCCCTGCAGATTCTTTTTTTCCCATCGCCCATCCTTCAATGATGAAGTCCCCAATGGAATATTGCGTGTTAATGAAAGAATTAGGGCTATAGTATGCTCAGCAGTGGTAATAACATTGTCGCCGGGAGTATTCATTACCACTATACCTCTTTTCGATGCTGCCGGTATCTCCACATTGTCGAGACCGATTCCTGCGCGTCCGATGACTTTTAAACAGCTTGCCGATTCCAGAAGATCTTCTGTTACTTTCGTCGCGCTCCGTATTATAAGTGCGTCATAGTTCCCGATGATTCCTTTAAGTTCATCCGGAGACAATCCCATATTAACATCCACTTCAAAACCTTCTTCTTGAAACATTTTAATTCCGGCTTCACCGAGATTATCGCTGATCAAAACTTTCATTATTTTCCCCCTAAAACGAAAATCAGGACATTATGTCCATAACAACCTCAAAAAATCGTGATAGTTTAGCTTTTTAAAAATATATCCGCTTCAGGTATAATTAAATTCAAACCATGAAAAACTCACGTATAAGATATCGTAAATAAAGAACCTGCCATGAATGGTAGATAATGGTGACAATTCAGCAAGCCTTTAAAAAATAACAACATCTTACAATGTTCTTTCTTAACGATATCTAATCCCCTCAAACAGTTTCCTGTTTTGAATTTAATCACACCCGAAGCTCATGCCCAGCCGATTTGTTTTATAAAGCTAAAGTATTACAAAAAATCCAATTTTATATTATTAGATAATTTTTTATTGAGATTCAACTAAAATTTGCTGTATGAAAATCAGTTGTTTATTGAGTTTTCAAATTTCTGTAATAATATTGTTATTAAACGTAATATGATTACTTTATCATGAATTAAGATTTATAGGAAAGGATAAGAAGAAATATGGAGAGAACATTATCAATAATCAAGCCGGATGGAGTTAGCCGAGGTCTGATAGGCGAAGTTATTAAAAGACTTGAAAGCAGCAATATAAAAATTATTGCCATGAAGATGCTGAAAATGACCAAGAAGCAGGCACAGGGTTTCTACGCTGTTCATAAAGAACGTCCATTCTTTGACAGTCTGACAGACTTTATGTCATCAGGCACGGTTGTTGTAATGATACTTGAGGCCGAGAATGTAATTTCGAAATACCGTGATTTAATGGGCGCAACAAATTACAAGGAAGCTGAGGAAGGTACTATCCGAAGGGATTTTGCAACAGATATTGAGAAAAATGTGGTCCACGGTTCAGATTCTCAGGAATCAGCCTCATTTGAAATCGGTTATTTTTTTAATAGCTTTGAAATAGTATAAAAATGGCCGACAGAATTAATCTCGATAATGTATCTATTATTTTAAAGCAGCCCCGATATCCCGAAAATATCGGGGCTGCTGCTCGTGCCATACGCAATATGGGAATGGGAAAACTTGTATTGGTCGATCCAGAAAATTGCGATCTTACCAAAGTGCTGAAAATGGCAACTCATTTTGCCTCGGATGTCGTTGAAGAGATGGAGGTATATGAGAACCTTCAGGAAGCGCTTTCTCCTTATAATTATGTTGTTGGAACTACAGCAAGACTGGGCAAGCGGCGCCGGCAAATAAACACCCCTTCTAAAGTGGCAGAAAATCTTGTTTCCATTTCAGGTGAAAATCTTGTAGCAATTCTATTTGGCCCCGAGGATAAAGGACTTACAAATAAAGATATCAGATACTGTGATGCCCTTGTTAATATTCCAACCGCGGATTTTTCTTCCATTAATTTAGCCCAGGCTGTAATGATTATTTGTTATGAAATATTTAATGCTGGTTGTGCAGAAAGCCAGGATTTTCTTCCTCGTCTTGCGGCCCGTCATGAACTGGAAGGTATGTATGATCAGCTTAAAGATATACTGGTTAGGATAAGCTATATAAATCCTGAAAATCCAGATTACTGGACGAATAAGATACGTAATTTTTTTTCCAGATTGCAACTTCAGGCAAGGGAGGTAAGTATTATCAGGGGAATATGCAGACAGATCGACTGGTATGGCAAAAAATGTTTTAATGATGGACAGAAGAGTTTATCAAGTCAAGAAAACCCGCTTGAAAAGCGTTGAACTCAAGACTAATAATTTTTCAAGTATTGATGCAGGGCAGTCTTGCCGTATTTGCCGTTTTCGTCATCAAGGAATTCTTCAAGATCACCTATTTCACTATAAACATAGGCATAAACCTCAAGGTCTTCATTTTGATTTCGAGTGATCAGCATACCCGTAGAACCGGGTATGCGCCCACTCATACAATGGAGAACCATAATAAAAGCTACCAGGAAAACCAATCCTAGAACAAGACGGAACCAACGATGTATTCTCTCTCTCATCCTGAAAAAACCGGAAATAAAATACCGCCAAAAGCAATCCATGACATCAGCAAAGTTAAGATCAGGTTGAAACTCTGTCCCACGACATAAAGAATAATGGGTTTCCCTCCGACTACCTGGCTTGCAAGCTCTTTAAAATTTGATTCAAGTCCTATCGAAACAAACGCAAGACAGAAAAACCAACCGCGAAAAATTCCACTGAGTTTCAAAACACCTGATACCTCTTCATGTCCCATTGCCGGCATGAGCATAAAGCTGAAAATCAAAGAAGCCGCTGCAAAACCGAGGATAAATTTGGGAAACCGGTACCAGATTTCCAACAGACTGGGGCGGGGTGCATTTGGGTCACGATCCACTTTAGTGATCCAGTAAACGGCTACCAGGAATGCAACAAGACCAATCAGGACATTCTGAATCATTTTAACAACAGCGGCGACCTTTTCTGCTACAGGCCCTAAGAACGCTCCTGCAGCGACTACCGCACCGGTAGAATCAATCGTTCCACCGAGCCAACCACCGGCTACTGCAGGAGACATGCCCACAAGTTTACACAGAGGCGGCATTCCAATCATCATCAGAACCGTAAAGATCATCGTCATACCCACGCCGAGAGTCAACTCTGATTTCTTTGCCCTGCAGGCCGCTGCAACTGCGATAGCTGCAGATACACCGCATACTGATGTGGCAGCAGCAATGATAATGGTTAGAGGTTTGGATGCCATTTTTAACCATCTGGTGCCGTAGAGCCACATAAAGATAATTACTGTTGGAGTTACAAACCATGCCACTAAAAGACCAGGCATACCAAGTTTGAGGATTTCAGAAAAAAGAATTTCGCCACCAAGGAGCACAAGACCGGTCTTAATGAACATTTCAGACCTGGCTCCTTTCAAAATCCACTTCGGCGTTCCCACTGTATTCGCTATGAGTAAACCAAAAGACAGCCCCCAAATCGCATACCCGAGTCCCCATGCCTTAACTGTGCTTTGCCCTGCAGCAACATATGAAATTACCGCAAGCGCATAAACAACAAGGTAGCCACCTAAAAACTTTTTCCAATCCTCTTTCATGATACTTACGCCGATGGTTAATAATATACCGATTCCTATACCCATGACTACGATCCATAAACCCAAATCCCCGGGGAAAGCCTCAAAAGGATTGTCTGTCCACCTTTTGACCTTTGGAACCATTGTTATCAAACCAGTAATGATCCCGCCAAAAATAGCCGCAGCAAACCAGATCGCCCAGTAGTCTTCGGATTTCCAGAGCTTCTCGATTTCCTTACCCATTTTCTTCTCTCACTTTTTATTAATTAATTTATCATATCAAAATTTTTATAATCGAAATATAGAGCATACAAAAACGGGATGTCAAGCAAAGTGTTTGTAACTTTTCAATAAGTTCTTACGCCCCCAGCCTCTTATAACATGTTATGCAGCATTGAGGCGTTTCCGACAGGATTTGCTCAGGGCTTTGTTTCCCGATAATTCATAAACATTTTTCTTGATTCTAATATTATGTATAATGTGCAGGATACTAAGAGTATTTTAATCCAATCAAATAATCCAAGAGGAACTATTTTAAAAGCAACATTTAATGGTGTATAAAGTACAGCAAGCTGCATTAATACTGAAATAATTACCGAACCGATTAGAAATCCGCTTGTTTCGATATTAATTTTGAAATTTTTTGCCCGGTATGTCAGCACGTTGAATAATTGGAACATAATCAGCGTTGTAAAAGCTATTGACCTTGCCTTGTCAGTCTCGACTCCGTAACTATAAAACATAAAAAGTGTTCCTATTCCCATTACAAATCCAACTGTCAAAATATTTTGAATAACCTCTTTAGAAATTATATTTTCCTTTCTTTTTCTTGGTGGGTTTTTCATAATATCTTTGCTGAAGGGGTCTAATCCTAATGCTAATCCAGGCAAGCCGTCTGTTAATAAATTCACCCATAGTATCTGAATGGCTATTAAAGGGAGGGGCCAGCCAATAAGAATTGCTAAAAAAACAACAACTATTTCTCCTAAATTTGAAGAAAGAGTATATTGGACAAATTGTTTAATGCTGTTATAAATACCTCTTCCTTCTTCAACCGCATTTACAATCGCGGCAAAATTATCGTCTGTCAGCACCATATCAGAAGCTTCCTTGGCAACATCTGTTCCTGTAATGCCCATCGCAATACCAATATCAGATTTTTTAAGAGCAGGAGCATCATTAACACCATCACCAGTCATAGCAACAATGTGGCCTTTCTTTTTTAAAGCATTTAATATTCTCACTTTATGTTCCGGACTCACTCTTGCATAAATTACTATGTCTTCTATTATTTTATCCAGTTTTTCATCATTTAAGTTATCTAACTCATCTCCGCTTAATGCTTTGTCACCTTCTTTAAACAAGCCCAATTCTTTAGCTATTGCAACTGCAGTTAATTTATGATCTCCAGTGATTACAACAATCTCAATGCCCGCAGTTTTACATTTTACAATCGCTTCTTTAACTTCCTCTCTTGGAGGATCAATCATAGCCTGTAACCCAGCAAAAATTAAATCCTTCTCTGCTTCTTCCGGCGTTGACTTATACTTTTCAGTTAATGGTT
Source organism: Pseudomonadota bacterium (assembly GCA_018897415.1). Classification (GTDB taxonomy): domain Bacteria; phylum Desulfobacterota; class Desulfobacteria; order Desulfobacterales; family ETH-SRB1; genus B13-G4. The sequence goes on along the minus strand of JAHIKR010000364.1, from coordinate 1,867 downwards.
TATATGCAAAGCCTAAAACTCTCAGGGCTTTATTAGCCATATCTTGATTAATGTTTAGGATTCTTTTTTTGTCTTCTCCGGTTAATTTTTTTACCTTGCCATTGATATCGATGTATTTGCATTTAGTCAGGATTACATCCGGCGCTCCCTTAACATAGGCAGCATTTTCTCTATTGATTTTATGAATTGTTGTCATACATTTTCTTTCAGAATCAAATGGAATCTCATCTATCCTTGGAAAATGTTTTTCTAACTCTTTCTTTTTAAAACCTGCTTTGCCAGCTGAAACAAGCAATGCCCCTTCAGTAGGATCTCCAAATATTTTCCATCGGTTATTATTATTATTCAACCTGGAGTCATTGCATAACGCACCAAGCCTTAATAATAATTCGATATTTTTTGTGTCTAATACTTCACTACCTGCTGGAATAAACTTGCCTTCCGGGCCATACCCCTCGCCGGTAACTTTAATCAGAGCATTGTTGGCGTAAATTTCCCTTACAGTCATTTCATTTTTTGTTAAAGTTCCTGTCTTATCAGAGCAAATAAAATTAGTGCAACCAAGGGTTTCAACAGCTGGAAGCTGCCTGATCAAAGCATTTCTTTTGGCCATCCTCTTAACTCCAAGGGCTAAAGAAATCGTGACAACGGCAGGCAAACCCTCTGGAATTGCCGCTACAGCCAAAGCAACAGCGGCCAGAAACATTTCGCTTGCATAAGCAGTTTCAATTAAACCTATCGTTAAATATTGCCTTAAAACACCAACTCCAAAAACAACAGCACAAATTCCAATTGTAACAACTCCAAGCCATTTACCAAACTGCTTTAACTTTTCTTGCAAAGGTGTGAGTTTTTCCTTTACCTCCTGAACCATTTCCGCAATTTTGCCTATTTCTGTATTCATACCTGTATCAGTTATCACTGCCTTTGCATGACCTTTTGTTATAATTGTTCCCATAAAAACCATATTCTCTTGATCTGTCACTTGTATGCCTTCTTTAAGGGAGTTGATAACTTTTTTTGATGGAACGGACTCGCCAGTTAATGATGCTTCATCTACTTGAAATGCGGCAACCTGAATCAACCTTGCATCAGCAGGAACTTTACTCCCAGTTTCTAATAGAATTATATCGCCAGGAACCAATTCTTTAGAATCTATCTCTATTTCCTGTCCATTTCGAATAACTTTCGCTTTTAATGCAGTTAATTTTCTTAATGCTTCAATAGCTTTCTCTGCTTTATATTCCTGAACAAAACCAAACACACCATTTAGAACTACTATTATTGAAATAACAATTGCATCTAATCTTTCTCCAATTAATAAAGAAATAACAATAGCGGCTAAAAGAATTACAACAATAAATGAAGTAAATTGCCTTACAAATATTTGAAGTGGCGTAATCTTTTTTCTCTTTTCTATCTCATTAATTCCATATTTATCTGATCTTTGTTCGGCTTCTTTTTTAGTTAAACCTTTTTCAGAAGTTTTTAATGACGTTAAAACTTCTTTTACATTTAAAGAATAATAATTTTCACTCATAACCTTAACAATCTTCATGACGGAAGAATCCTGATCATCTTTTTCTAACGTTTTTTGACTTTGGGCGCCACGGCAGACGGCATTCTGAGGCTGGAATAGATCCTCCACTAAATTTGTCGCTATATGGGGAACATGTGATAATCGGGCAGTAGGTTTGGGTGTCTGTAAATCCGCTTAAAGCCCCTCTCAAAAATCAAACAGCTCACCCAAAAGATTTTTTCGCTTTTTCTTTTTGCGGTCTTTATAATCTCGCGAATCATGGGTATGTTGCTTTGACTCTTCTTTTTCGTACCTCTGTTGCGTTGGTGGTGCGCTGGAACGGTCGAT
>JAHIKR010000363.1 GCA_018897415.1 Pseudomonadota bacterium | reverse complement strand
TAGTGTCAACAATAGCAATAATTGGAATGTTCAGCCTTTTCCCCTCACGAACTGCAATTGCTTCGTTTTTGGGATCAACAACAAATATAGCACCAGGGAGCTTATTCATAGAGCGAATTCCGCCAAGAGTATCGTCAAGTTTTACTCGGGACTTTTGAAGTTGCACTCTCTCTTTTTTTGGAAAAAGGTTAATTGATCCATCATTTATTATATTATTAAGATAATTAAGACGGTCGATACTTTTTTTTATTGTTTGAAAATTTGTAAGCATTCCGCCAAGCCATCTGTTATGGACATAGAACATTTCGCATCTATTTGCCTCTTCATAAATAGATTCACGCGCCTGTTTTTTGGTTCCTACAAAAAGGACGGACTTGCCATTTGCAACCAGATCGACTACAAAATCATATACATTTTTAAACATACGAACGGTCTTCTGGAGATCAATGATATAGATACCGTTCCTTGCCCCAAAGATATAAGGTTTCATCTTGGGATTCCAGCGCTTTGTCTGATGACCAAAATGCACTCCTGCCTCAAGGAGCTCCTTCATTGTAATATAAGACATAGTTTATTCCCCTTTTATAATGGTTATTCCTTCGCCTTCATCATCCCCATTTCCGACTCCGCCATGCGGAGCACCGGGAAAAAGGTCCAAAGGCGTGTGATATATGCAAACCTTTATTAAGTAACAAATATTATAATGCTCTGCAATAGTTTTTTATCATAACTGCTCAGGTTCAGGGTTCAGGGTTCACGGTTGATTGTCTTGATCTCTTCATCGCTCTCTAACCTTGAACCCCTGGCCCAGACCTGGCTTCCCTGCCCCATTGGGTAGAAACGTCTATCGTAGCATTCAGTGCGATCGTGCCAAGAATGCATATCAAGTCGCACCAGGGCAGGCGTGAACCTTGGAACTTTGAACCCGAGTAGTTACACATTTATTCCTCATACAAACCATTCTATAGTGACCACTGTAGTCTTTTTTAAAGACAATATCCTCATAATTTCCACAATCATCTATAATATCTTTTATCTGTTCTTTTTGATTATAACCTATCTCCAGCAATAGTATTCCATTTTGCACAAGGAAGGCATGAGCATCAAAGATGATGTTTTTTATTGAGTCCAGGCCGTCTTTACCTCCGTCGAGAGCCATAAGTGGCTCATACTTGTATATCTCAGGCTGGAGGTTAGGTATATCAAAAGTCCTGATATACGGAGGATTAGATATAATCATGTCAAATAGCGGTCCGTTAGTTTTTAATGGCTCAAACCAGTTGCCGGTAAAAAAATCTATCTTTCTATCAAGATGATAAAGCTTAGCATTCATTAATGCCAGTTTAATAGCTTCTACTGAATGATCAGATGCAAAATAGATATACTGCGGTCTTTCAGATGCAAGAGCCAGTATTATTGCCCCGGAACCTGTACCAAGTTCTAAAATACGCTTTGGCCCAGGACCTAATTCCGGAAGTGAAAGCGCTGACTCAACAAGGCATTCTGTCTCAGGGCGTGGAATCAGTACATCCTTAGTCACAGCAAGATCCATGGACCAAAATTCTCTGGCGCCCACGATATATGCAACTGGTTCCCTGTTAATCCTCCTTTTTATATATGTTTTGAACAGCAAAAGCTCATCGCCGGTAAGCGGTTGATCATAGCGCAAATACAAATCTATCCTCTTTAAGCCTAATGTATGTGCCAGAAGTATTTCAGCTGTTGATCTAGGACTGTCAATGTCGTGGGATTTAAAATACGAAGTAGTCCAATCGAGGAGTTTAATTATTGTCCATTCAGGAAACTCGGACTTCGACTGATTTTGCATTCTGTAATGCCTGAGTTTGATAAAATGTTGTAAGTTGATCTACTATATCATCTAAATTTCCCTGCATAATACTTTCCAGTTTGTAAAGGGTAAGTCCGATCCTATGGTCTGTAACCCTGCCCTGCGGAAAGTTATAGGTCCTTATTCTTCCACTTCTATCTCCGCTTCCTATCTGACTTTTACGTTCTTTCGACCTCTTCTCATTTTGCTCTCTAATCTTGCTGTCAAGAAGACGGGCACGCAAAACCTTCATTGCCTTGTTTTTGTTTTTCAGTTGTGACTTTTCATCCTGGCAAGTAACAACAAGGCCTGTTGGCAGATGTGTGATGCGCACGGCGGAGTCGGTGGTATTTACAGATTGACCTCCTGGTCCGGTTGAACGATATACATCAACTTTAATTTCACTCGGATCAATATGGACTTCAACTTCTTCAGCTTCAGGCAAAACCGCCACTGTAACCGCGGAGGTGTGTATTCTTCCCTGAGCCTCAGTTGTGGGGACACGCTGAACACGATGAGTGCCGCTTTCATATTTAAAGCGGTTATACGCTCCTTTGCCATGGATCATCAACACAATCTCTTTTAAGCCACCCACGCCCGTTGTATGATGATTCATGATCTCAATCTTCCAGGATCTGTTTTCAGCATATCTGCTGTACATTCTGAACAGATCATTTGCAAACAGGCTTGCTTCTTCTCCACCAGTCCCGGCTCTGATTTCGATTAATACATTCTTTTCATCGAACGGATCCTTAGGCGTAAGCAGCTCTTTAAGCTTGTCTTCTTGTTTTTTCTTTTCAACGATCAAAGTGTTAATTTCTTCACGAGCTAAATTTTTTATTTCAGGGTCAGCATCTTTTAGTAATTCTTTGCTGTCCTCAAGATTTTTTAGGGTCTTTTTGTAATTCCTGTAACCCGTTACAATCTTGTTAAGCTCGGCGTGTTCCTGAATATACTTCTGGTATAAATCCCGGTCCTGAATGATATCGGGATTGCCTAATAGCTCTTCTATCTCTAAAAAGCGTTTCTCAACGCCTTTTAACCTGTCAAACATAAATAATACTCATTAAAAGGGTTAAAATTATTGGCCATTAACAATAATAACCGAGAAAAGGCGGCCTGAATACCTTAACTCGGTTAAAGTCATCAACTACGCTCAATTTAGGTTAAAGTTACTTCTGAAATTTTTCATACTTTTTGCGGAAACGTTCAATTCGGCCGGCTGTGTCAACGAGTTTCTGCTTGCCCGTAAAAAACGGATGGCATTTTGAACAGATCTCAACTCGTATATCTGACTTTGTTGAACCGATCTCAAGCACATTCCCACATGCACACTTAATAGTAGCATCAAAATAATCAGGATGTATGTCAGCTTTCATTTTATTTTACTCTCCCTATAGTTTGTTATGAATTCATTGAATTCAAGAAATCTTTATTATCTTTTGTTCCACTCATTTTTTCAAGTAAAAATTCCATACTGTCTGAAGGATTTAATGAGGAAAGGAATTTTCTTAATATCCAGACACGGTTAAGGATCTCTTCATCCAGCAGCAACTCTTCCTTACGGGTGCCTGATTTCTTTATATCAATTGCAGGGAACAGTCTTTTATCAGCAAGTCTTCTATCCAATTGAATTTCCATATTGCCTGTACCCTTGAATTCCTCAAAAATGACTTCATCCATCCGGCTTCCTGTATCAACTAGAGCGGTTGCTATAATCGTAAGGCTTCCACCTTCTTCAATATTTCTGGCTGCGCCAAAAAAACGTTTTGGCCGTTGAAGAGCATTTGAATCAACACCTCCGGAAAGAATCTTCCCGCTTGGCGGCATAACAGAATTATAGGCACGCGCAAGTCTTGTTATGCTATCAAGCAAAATAATAACATCCTTTTTGTGCTCTACCAGCCTTTTTGCCTTTTCGATCACCATTTCGGCGACCTGAACATGTCTTTCAGCAGGTTCATCAAAAGTTGAGCTTATAACTTCCGCATTAACTGACCGCTCCATATCCGTAACCTCTTCAGGGCGTTCATCAATCAAAAGAACAAAAGGAACGATATCTTTATGACTGGCAATAACGCTGTTGGCAATATTTTGCAAAAGCATCGTCTTCCCTGACCTGGGAGGTGAAACGATCAGGCCCCTCTGGCCAAAACCAATAGGAATCATAAGATCCATTATTCTTGTAGAGTAATTATCGGAAGAAGTTTCAAGGTTTACTTTTCTGTCAGGATAAAGCGGAGTCAGGTTATCAAAAAGTATCTTATCCTTGGCTACTTCAGGATCTTCATAGTTTACAGCCTCTACTTTCAAAAGCGCAAAATACCGTTCAGACTCCTTTGGCTGTCGGATCTGCCCCGACACAGTATCTCCTGTTCTTAGACTGAAACGACGGATTTGTGACGGAGAAACATAAATGTCATCAGGGCCGGGAAGATAATTGTAATTTGGCGCTCTCAAGAAACCAAATCCATCCGGCAATATCTCAAGTGTTCCTTCGCCGAATATTAAACCATCCTTTTCAATTTGGGCCTGCAGAAGGGCAAAAATAAGATGCTGCTTTCGCATTCCAGCAGCACCATCAATATTGAAAGTTTTTGCCATATCTGTCAGTTCACTTATTTTCTTGTCTTTTAATTCAACTATGTTCATTAAAAATTTACCCCATTGCTAATAGTTATTCTAATAATAAATCCTCTAAAATTACTTTTGTCCTCAAACAGCATTCAGACCTTGTCACCCATTAAGTCATTATCATTATTTTAAAACGGATTTCATGCACACCTCACTTTGTTTTATCTTCGATGGCAAAATGAGTAAAACGGCAAAAGCTAATTCCGGATGGGTTGCTTGCTAATACATTAAATAATGGCTTGATGAATTCTAAATCGTAGAAAGGCACAACTATAATTTACTTAATTGAGGGATAGAAACTTACAGGCACCTTAAATTTTTTCATTCAATAGTGGTCAGATCAGAATATACAAAAACCTGTAACTTTTATACTCAAGTTTCGACCCTATCTATTTATCAAAAGCTTTAAATGGTAAATGACTGGATCCCTGTTGGTTATTATGGAGGAATATAATTTTGTTTAGTGATTTTTAATTCAGAAGAATTTAAAAGGTATTCTCTCCAATTAGGTGGGCTTAATGCCTTAAATAAATTAAAAATTATCTTACGATTTTTTGTTTGTCAAGCACTTTCAATACTTTTTTCGTATTTTCTTATTAGTTTACTATATAAAACTTCAACTGATTTTATCAACTGCTCGATTGAACCGTTATTTTTTATAATCAATTCAGCCCGTTTAATCTTTTCTTCTTCAGGCATCTGGATGCTAAAAAGTGATTCTGCATCATAGCGTGAAACTTTATCCCGGCACATAAGCCTTTCAATCCGCAATTCATAGTCAGCAGTAACCGTTATGACCAAATCAAACAGGCCCTCCAGGCTAAGCTCAAAAAGAAGAGGTGTCTCTACAAAAACAAACCTTTTAACATCCTTCTCCGCCTCACTCATTCTTAACTGAATGAGTTTTATTATTTCAGGATGTAAAATTTTCTCCAGTGCTTTACGTGCGGAATCGTCATTTGTAATAATGTTTCTAAGCATTTGGCGATTCAGAGAGCCGTTTTCTTTTAACACTCCTTCCCCAAAAAAAATAATGATATCATTATAAGCAGAGGTGCCCGGAGAAACGACTTCCCTTGCAATAACATCGGAAAAAACTACGTTCGCACCCAATTTTTTTAAAATATTACAAACAGAAGTCTTGCCGGAACCGGCACCGCCTGTGACCGCAACCCTTATTGTCTTATTTTTATAGTCTTGCATAAAATATATGAATATATTACTTAAGGTTCGAGCCCTTAAATCCTATTAATGTCAAAGATGGGCGAAACTTGAATGTCTTATTATAAACATGGACGAATTAAATTTAAAAATCCTGCCTAAAATTAAAGACGCATATATTGTCGGCGGTTCAATAAGGGACATAATTCTTGGAAAATCTCCTTTTGATTATGACATCGCTGTTCTTGGAAATCCAGAAAAATTTGCAAAAAAGATAGCTGTAAAAAAATCAGACCATATCGTTGAGATAGGGAAACAGGATCACAAGATAATCCGGGTAATTTCCGGTAATAAAATCTTTGATATATCTTCGGTCAATGAGAGCACTATTGAAGATGACCTTCTCAAAAGAGATTTTACGATCAATGCCATGGCCTATTCTTTGTCATCGGGAAAGATTATTGACTGTACCGGCGGCGTGAATGACCTTGCCAGCAGAAAAATCCGCATGGCTTCAGGTACAGTCTTTGAGGAAGACCCGGTCCGTCTTATCAGAGCATACAGGATAGGCGCATCACTTGATTTTGAAATCGATATAAATACAGCCGCTGCAATAAGAAAAAATGCAAATCTTATAAAAAATTCGGCAGGAGAACGCATTAGGACAGAATTCTTCAGGATACTGCAAGTGCCTAAATCACATCATTATATTACTCAAATGGCTGATACCGGCCTTTTATTTGCCATATTTCCTGAACTCGGCAACTTAAAAGGATGCTTCCAGAACAGATTTCATCAATATGATGTTTTTGATCACACAATGAAGTCATTTTATCATCTTGAAAATATACTTAATAACAAAATCATCCACAGTATAGATGAAAATACAGTATCTCTCCTTAAATTCGCCATTCTGCTTCATGATACAGGTAAGCCCTTGGTAAAAAAAGATGATAACGAGGGAAATGTCCGTTTCTACGGTCACAGCAGGAAAGGTGCTGAAATAACCAAAGAAATAAGCTCCAGACTAAAATTATCAACAAAAGAAAAAAATTTCATTGATTTCATTATCCGCAATCATATCAACCCATTGCACCTTTTTATCGCAAAGAGCAAAGGCACTTTGACTAATAAAGGAATAACCCGCTTTTTCATAAAATGTGGGGACAATACACCCCATCTTTTGCTTCACAGCATTGCAGACATGAAAGGCAAAGGGGATGAAAGCAGAGAGGAATTCATAGAATTTGCGAAAAATATGATTTCCAAATTTTTTTCAGAGTTTATGCCAAGAAAAAAAATGCCTGCTCTTATTACAGGTAATGATTTAATCAACGAATTTGGCTTGTTTCCTTCTCCATTATTCAAAAAAATTATATTCAGTGTTGAAGAAGCAAGGCTTTCAAATCAGATAAATACCAGACAAGAAGCATTGTCGCTGGTAAAAAATATTATTAAATCGAGGTAGTTTCAAAACCAGTAAAAACTCACGCATAAGATATCGTACTCTTGACATTATCTACCTATTTATATAGAGATAAATTTGACGGTGTTGTAAAAAGTCCATTTTCTGTGTTACGCTGCATCCCCTGCCCTGTTAAATTTTTGCTATGCAAAACGGCGTAGCCGATTTAACAGGGTAAATCATTGCGGCGTAGCTATAAGTACGCCTCATTTCTCAGGATTTGCGTGCTTTGGAACTGAAGCTTTTTACTTTACCGTCCCTATTTCGATTTTTTGCAAATCTTTCAGACTTCGGATTTAACAAAAACAAATAGTCCGCAAAGGGGTTGGCGGGAAGCTATCTGATTTTAACATCCGTAAATTATAACAAAATATTACTACAGCGAAAGGAGAATCTTATGAACATTTTGTTTTTTGGTCCAAACGGCAGCGGAAAAGGAACTCAGGGAGCCATTCTAAAAGATAAATACAATACTGCTCACATTGAATCAGGCGCTATCTTCCGTGACAACATCAAGGGCGGCACTGAACTTGGCAAACAGGCCAAGGGATATATCGACAAAGGCGAATTAGTACCAGACGAAATTACAATACCAATGATACTCGACCGCCTGAAGCAAGATGATTGTAAAGGGGGCTGGCTACTCGACGGCTTCCCAAGAAACAAGAACCAGGCAATAAAGCTTGACGAAGCTCTCAAAGCAGAAAACATGAATCTTGATATTGTTGTGGAAATACTCCTTGACCGCCAGATTGCCAAAGACAGAATCATGGGACGCAGGCTCTGCGCAAATGACAACAACCATCCCAACAATATCTTTATTGACGCCATCAAACCTGATGGAGACAAATGCCGGGTATGCGGCGGTGCTTTATCCAAAAGAGCTGACGATCAGGATGAATCAGCAATCGACAAACGCCACGGCATTTACTATGACAGCGACACCGGCACACTTGCATCAGCCTATTATTTCAAAGACCTCGCAGCACAAGGCGGATCCGTTAAATACATTACTCTGGACGGCGCTGCAGACATAAAAGCAGTTGCAGCGGAACTTGTTTCAAAGCTGTAGAAGAAACTGTATTATACTGAAATTACCTAGTCCCTTTATGTGTCCAGGTTCTTAAAATTAAGACCTGGGCACTTTTTTTTCTTGCTATTTGATTAAAATTTATTTATATTAATAGTTTCATTAATATAACTTATTAATACAATTCAATTTAAAAAAACATCGGAAATTTTTAACTATATTTGTCTGATGGAAAGAAGGGGGCGAGGAGTTTGAAGGAAATTCAAGTCAAGGTTTTTGACAATGACCTTGAAAAGGCCATGCGTATTCTGAAAAAGAAGATTCAGAATGACGGCCTTTTTAAAAGGCTCAAGCTGAAAAAAAACTATGAAAAGCCAAGCGAGCATAAACGTCGCAAGCAACGTGAAGCCTTAAGGAGACAGAGGATTACAGCTTCTAAAAGATTCAGATAAAGGTCAAATAAAAATGAAAATTGAACCCGGTAAGAATGTTAATTTTTGCCGGGTTTTTTATGGCCATGGGACTAATGGATCGTTATAATAAATGTATAAAGACCATGTACGGCCTGAGAAGGTTCGGGATCAAACTCGGCCTTTCTACCATCAAAAGCATGATGCAGAGCCTTGGGAATCCCCAGAACATGTTTACATGCATTCATGTGGCAGGAACAAACGGGAAAGGCTCAATTGCATCCTCCCTTGCCTCAATTCTTAAAGAATCAAACTACAAGGTCGGCCTTTTTACATCACCGCATCTTGTCCGATTTAATGAAAGAATACAGATTGACAATAAGCCTGTTTCCAATAAAAGCATTGTTGAAGCTTATGAAGCATTAAAAAATGTATCCTCAGGGAACCGAGAGCCGACCTTT
>JAHIKR010000362.1 GCA_018897415.1 Pseudomonadota bacterium | reverse complement strand
GGAATCACGCATAACGATATCTGCATGTCTGTCAATAAACTTATCCGAAGTGATTCCAAGTCTATTTTTTAGTCTTACGACATCATATGGATATAAAAAAAGGTTTAGATTTCGGCAGCACTTATTGAAACAAGAAAGCCCCGGGTGGCATTGAAATGAAAAAGTATCATTTTTTTCGAGCCTTCTGCCAGCTATCTTATCAAGAGCATCTATATCTAAATATTTCATAACTCGTTTGTAAATTTCTGAAAATGCACTTCAAGAAATCAGCATCTGGGCTACGGTCATTTTGAATTTTTGAGTTAAACCGACCGAGTCTCTAAATTCCCTTTCAAGATTAGCCATTTCAACATAAAAAGGTGTTCTGTCAAATTTAATATATTTTTTCCCTTCACACTGTTTTTCAAAGGCCTCGCACCCAGGGCTATACATTATGCCCTGGCCAGGTCTTTGAAGCTGATGTGAAATACCATGCAGTCTGCATATCATAGGACGATATTCATATAATATGCACAAACCGTCAAAATTCAGCGGGCACAACAATCGCACGGTTTTTCCTGTTTTGTCATACTCGACAGTTTTCGCGCATACTTCCAAAGCCCGTTCTGTTACCTGATTCTGTATTTCATGCTCAAGCGTACTGTATCCTTTCCTAATAAAAAGGTATTCTAAAAGTGTATGATGATAGAAACGGGTATAACAACAACTATCCTCACATCCATTACAGAAAAAACCATAATAATCAGCGGATTCCTGATATTTTTTACCTATATCCGCCCATATTGTTTCCAACTTTTTTAAAAAAGGCGAATAATTATTTTGATTTGATATAATTTGTTCAAGATTTAAAGGCATCCGGTATCCGGTTCAAACAAGCGGAGAAGGGAAAAAGATTTTTTCATAAAGATCAAGAGCATATCTGTCTGTCATGCTGGCAATTAAATCACAAACAGTTCTATCTCTGGACTGGCTGTTATTAATACAATCACCCATTTCCATATTTTCGAGCTCTCTTTGAAGGTCATCTTCATTATTTAAAAAAAAGGAGTATAGATCGGAAAGAATTTTTTTTGCCTTAACAAACTCGTTGTGCACTTGAGGTGAGCGATATACATTTTCATAAAGAAACTCTCTTAAAGTCTTCATTGCGGAATATACTTTATCGCTAATGCGCATACACAACTCATCATCTATAATTTCACTGGACGAAATAACATCAGCAATCATTGTCCTGGCTCGCTCTGAATGCGAACGCCCAATTATTTTCAAGCAAGATTCAGGCACCTGGTCGGAACTTATAACACTACTCCTGATCGCATCATCAAGATCGTGGTTCAGGTATGCAATTATATCGGCAACGCGCAGTACTCTGCCCTCAATAGTATATGCCTGTTCTGATGGATCATTCGGCATAATATTCCCAAATCCTTTTGAATGTTTCAAAATTCCATCACGTACCTCATAAGTAAGGTTAAGCCCTTTCCCATTATTACTTAAAATATCTACAACGCGCAGGCTCTGCTCATTATGCGAAAAGCTCTCAGAATATATTTCTTTGAGAGCTGTTTCTCCACCATGACCAAATGGCGTATGCCCAAGGTCATGACCAAGCGCAATGGCTTCAACTAAGTCTTCGTTTAAACGCATTGCTCTGGCGATTGTTCTTGCTATTTCTGAGACCTCAAGAGTATGAGTCAGCCGTGTTCGATAATGATCGCCTAAAGGAGATAAAAAAACCTGGGTTTTGTGTTTTAACCGCCTGAAGGCATTGGAATAAACAATTCTATCCCTATCCCTCTGAAAGGCAGTGCGAACGGGACAAGGCTCTTCCTCTTTCATTCGACCCTTTGATTCCGAACTAAGACAACCAAATGGAGAAATAAATGTCCTTTCACGATTTTCAAAATCTTCTCGTATTGACATAGCTTTTAATCAAAATCCTATTTGGGTTTATAACTAATTTATTCTGATAATTTCTAACTCGTTTATCAAAAAAAGCTTTCTATTAAACAAACTAACATGTAAAAATAACTTTTAATATTAATTATTCACAGGCATAATTAATTGTAAAGCAATAATTCACTATTTTATTTATACAACAATTATTATGTATTTGATGTTTTAATATG
>JAHIKR010000361.1 GCA_018897415.1 Pseudomonadota bacterium | reverse complement strand
TGTTAACTGAACTGTTGTTAATCATATGGCCTCCATGGTTTAGGAGTTCACGAGTTAATTTTCTAAGCACTTTATATTATTTAAAATGCTTTTAATAGCAGAAAACTAAAACTCATTGCCATATGGCACAAATATAGGCGGGCAGGCAGGATGATCAGGATAAAAAGAGTAAAGAAATCATCTAAATCCCGTTAATCATGTCTGATTAAATTTTCTTTTCTCTTGGCGGTAAGATTTTATTTTACTCTTCGCTATAAGTTTCCGTAGGGGCGGGTTTACCCCGCCTGAATCAATTTTAGCAGGCGGCATAAAGCCGCCCCTACGATATTTAAGGTTTTTTCTTAGCGTCTCTTGGCGTTCTTTGCGGTGAGATTGCTTTTTCTTTTTTTTCTTAGCGGTAGAATATTACAGCCTATTTACCATTCTGCGAATGCCGTCTTTCATCCTGTAAACATTAAAATTGAGCAGAAAACCCAATTTACATCCACTTAACTTAAGATAAGACAGAAGCTGGGCTTCATGAATAGGCAACAGTTTCTCCACCGCTTTAAGTTCAAGTATTACTTTAGCTTCTATAAAAACATCAATACGATATCCAACATCAAGAACAACATCCTCATAAGTGACAGGCAGGCCGACTTGTGACTTGACATTTAAATAGTGTTTTTTCAGTTCATGAACCAAGCAGGCTTCGTAAGCACTTTCCAATAAGCCTGGACCAAGGATCTTGTGAACCTTAATTGCAGAGTCAACCACTATTTTTCCAATTTCATTTTCTGTCATATTTTTACCAGAAGGTTTTGTTTTAAGTTTTTTTCTTGGCGTTTCTTGGCGTTCTTAGCGGTGAGATCGTTTTTTATATTTTTTTCTCCTCCCATCCTGCCCAGCCTTCTGCCATAATCTTTATATTTCGATATCCCAGCATCTCTATTAAAGACGCCACCTCCATCGGAGCTGAATCTTCTTTATCAACGCCATAAAGTACAATCTCTGTATCTTTAGGTATTTGTAGCTCAATATTTGCTAATTGCCCGTATATTTCTTCGGCCGGGAAGTTTATTGCGCCCGGAATATGGACTTTCGAAAAAGCATCAGCGGATTGCAGATCCAAAAAAAGACTCTGCCCAATCTTTAAAATAGCCCTGCCCTGTTCTATTGAAATCTGTTCCGCTTGCCCTGTATCTTCCCCATCAGCAGTGTTTGTGTATTCAGAAAAAAATACAGGCAGCCCATCAGATCGAACAAAGTTAACCGACACACCGACCACAATGGCCATCAGGCTTATGAGCAGAGCTTGTTTAAGTGTCTTCATTATGTGTTGTAAGATATTTTTACCGCAAAGGCCGCTAAGAAACGCTAAGATTATTTATTTTGCAATATATCCTGATTATCCTGCTCCATTAGATGTTCACTTTTACTTGAATAGTTCATCTATACGTGTTAGTTAATTTTAAAGGAGGTGATTAGAATGAGTCAAGTAATGTTAAAGTCGCCACGTGGAGAAGCAATAGGACCTTTGGTTATTTCCGCCTTGGATGCGAAAAAAAACGAGATATTGACTGGTATCATGAAAACTAAGCAAAAATTATCCATTTTTGAGAAAACGTTCAGTCTCTCTACCAGTGATTTTATAATAAGGGGTCATCAAGAGATATCTCAAATTTCCGAGATGGACGCTATAGAGTGGTTTGGGGAGCATGAGACGCTCAAGAAACTACAAGAAAAGCTGTCTCGCCTTCAGGAGATCGAGGTTTGTACGTAACTGAGTACTTCCGTCACATAGACCAAGTTGTTTCGGGCTGTCCAGCAATTATTTCCAAGGAACTCTTATTCGACGAGCGGACCAAATACATAGGCTTGGTAAAGGGGACGCTAATACGACAATCATCCGTACCCTGCGAAAAAAGATATTCCTTCGTGTCATAAACATGTTTCTAATCAAGAGAATATTATTCCTGCCTCAATCCCTGATTTGGAAGACGTCCTAAAAGAAGTGATAATGTATTTGCCATGGCGTAACTATTCAGAATAGTTCATGAAAAATGCCTGTCCCGCCCGCCCCGCCTTGTGACTCCGGCAGATGGTACTGGGGTCTGATTAAATTTTCTTGGCGCTTCTTGGCGTTCTTAGCGGTGAATTTTCTTTATTTTTTCTTTTCCCTTGGCGGTAAATTTATCCATCTATAAATATCCTGTGCCACAGCTCAAGCGTTATTAACGAAATAATGGCTGCCTCAGACCCCGATGCATAATCAGCCTTCCCCGCAAGAAAGTTCTCCACCATTTTTCTCATGAATTTTTTATTGAAGTACCCCCGGTTCAGTGTCCGTGGATCGAGCAATATGTCACGCACATAATCTGATAAATTGTTAATCAGCCATTCACCAATCGGCATGGCAAACCCCTGCTTTTTCTTGTTAAGGGTTTGTTCAGGAAGCAGTGGTCTGAGCGCTTCTCTCATGATGTATTTTCGTTCATTGCCCTTGATCTTGAGATGTGTGGGCACAGTTGCCATAAATTCCACGAATTCAAGATCGTGAAATGGGCTGATCGCAGTCAGGCCATGCGCTTGTGTCATTCTATCCACCTTGACCATAAGATCGTCCGGTGCATAAGAAAGGATATCAAAATAAAGAAGCTTGTCGAGCAGACTGGCATCATCTACCTCTTGATAAATAGATTTTGCAATATTGAGCGGATCGTATTCCTTGTTCATTTCCAGCATGTCAGGACTGTAAAGGCACCTTTTCAAAAGAGGCGGAATGGGCATATTTTGAACGATTCGCTGTTCTTCGAGGGAAAAAGTCTCTCGATAAATATACCTTTTTGTTTTATCAAGGAGCGTGTTTCCTCCTGCACGCCAGGGAAGGCGAGCTACAAGCTGATTCAACTTGCTATTTCTGAACATTCTTTTCCATACCGGATCATTGAGTTCCCTTGAAAGTGCCAGTGCATGATGCCCTGATCCACCTATAAGCTGATCCGGAAAGTCACCTGTCAAAACCACATCAACATATTCCTTTGCAAGTTTGGCTGCATAGTAAGATGGGATAGCCGAAGTATCCGCAAAAGGAGAATCATGGTACCAGACGAGCTTTTCAAGTAATGATGGGAAATCGTTGTCGAATTGAACTGTAATGGTGTGATGTTCTAAACCAAAATGATCAGCCAGCATCTTTGCTTCTGGAATCTCATTATATTGATCTTCCTCGAAACCGGCTGAAAAGACCTTGAAGGGAGACTGCTTCAACTTATGCATGATTGAAACCACAGCGCTCGTATCAAGTCCTCCACTAAGAAATGCTCCGGCATCTGGGTGTCTTTTTAGACGCTTTGAAACCGAGCCTTCAAAAATTTCGAGGAATTTATTTTTATAATAAGTCTCAGATTTATCCTGTTCATCCTGTCTATAAACAAATTTCCAGTACGGCTTTTCGACGATATTGCCGTCCTTACAGATGAGTATATGCCCGGGTTTAACTTGCTTGATGGAATCAAACATTGTATCCGGGTTGGGAACATACCCGGAAGAAAGAAAATAGTTCAATGCCCGCAGATTGACGCTTTTTTCATAAAGACCACTGGCAAGAATGGCCTTAACTTCTGAAGAAAAAACAATGCCATTATTCAACCTAAGATAAAAGAGCGGCTTATAACCCATCCGATCTCTTATAAGAACTATCTTTTGTTCTTTTTTATCCCAGATTGCAATGGCATATGACCCATCAATATGTTCCACAAAATTATTTCCATGCTTGTCATACAGGTTTAATATAACTTGGGAATCCGATAAGGAGTTGTTGTTCGACGCGCTGTTATTTTTTAAAAAAATACCGCCATCCAACACAACACATAATTGCAAGAGTTTGTTATAGATAAAACAATTATGTCCACTTGTCGGCTCACAATAACTAATACCAAGATGGACTCCTTCATCTGTGGAGCAGATCTGTAAATGTGACCCACGGTGCTTCATCATATTGAGCATACGCCTGAGCACCTGTTTATCAAGTTGGTGAGATATTCCTACATATCGAATTCCTGCTATACCGCCCACAGAACAAGCTCCCTACATCTAAGTCAAAAGCTAACGACTAAAACCCCATATCAATGGCTTTATACGAGAATAGTGCCTTTTTATTCCCAAGCTATCCGCCAATTCACCAGCGTCAAACAAGAGGAATTTGAGGCATTTGGATATGGGGTTGGCATTGAAAATAAATACCTTGTGCAGTACATCAGCGCTATTCGCCAATTTTGTTTTGTAGTCATCCGCAGCCCCCAGAAAATCATATTTCTTATAATTATTCTGAAACGCATTCATAATTACAAGTTTTCGTAATACATTACCTATAGAATATCTTTTGTATTGTTCGTCATAACCTATCTTCACCATATTATAACACGCATCGTATATCAGGTTGTAGTCAAATGCGACGCGCTTCCCTGACAATTTTAGAAATAGCAACTCGAACCAGTTTTTGCGGTTTAAAGTGAAGGCCAAACTATAGTAAAATTGTTTGGCCATAGGGTTCTTCAAAACAGAACTACCGTTCCTGCCTTTCCAACCACTATCTTCAATAGCAAATGCCTCATCAAGTGCTAGTTCATCCAGCAAATCCCCATTGATACGCTCAAGTTCAACAACGTAGTCACGTTCACTTCTTCTGTGGCGGGAGTCTATGTGTTTCCTGAACGATTTCGGTATGCTATCATAGTATGTAAGCCAGTTAGAATTTATCATGATATGCGGACTTTTCTTTGTCTCCGCTGTTTTTGTTTTAAGGCCGTAGTTTTGGAGTTCTTTAAACTCTTTAAACAAACCCGTATCTTGGCTGATATATTCGAGCTGAATCAAATCCCAGGACATATGACGTTTCATGTACCGAAGAATGGCTCCTAAAAGATGTTCTTTGCCTTGCTTAAAAATGAAACTGTATTTTGGAGTGTGTACATTAGATATTGACCTAAGGATGTTGTATTTTAGGCATAGAGAACTACAAGTATGTATGTACAAGGGGAGAATTGCAACGAGCTCGCTCCGGTCATAAACAAGTGTGATTGCCAACCTTTTTTTGAGTTGAAAACAATCTATGAAGCATGAAAACCATTCATGTGTTAGAAAAACGCTATTATAACCAGAGGTGCACAGTAGGCTGTTCCAAGGTTCCTTCAGGTCCATGAAGTCCTCAAAGTCATTGATAAACTCGATCTTCATTTAACTTCCATTCTTTTTGATTCAATTCGTCCTTTGATATTTCTCAGAAAACTAAAAATTTGTGAGAATAGCATATATATTCTTTCTTTGTTAGAGTGTTTAGAAATTCTTATATCCACTAAATCTCGGGTGTAGTTTGCCCACATCTCTTTGTATGTCGGCCCCCGGTTGCCAATCTTAAGAAAATCATACTCTACAAATCCTTCTCTGATCGCTTCCTCTATGCAGTAACTGTGTAGTAACAAGCCAGGCCTCACATGCTTATTTTCGTGAGGAATAATGCCTGACTGGAAAAAGTGAACCTTATTGTCGTAAACAAAGTTATAATTGGCTGCTACAGGCCTCCCATCTAAATCCAAAAAGCTCAACCTTAGGCAGCCCTTCCTGAAAAGCAGCAGTGCCAGTTTTTTGTGAAAGGCCTTCCATTTGGGACTCGAGAAAGAGCCAAACTGGCCCTTGCTGTGCCATCTATGCTGGTGAAGTCTTTCCAAGTCATCAAATGCTTTCAAAAGTTGGCTCTCATTACGTACTAAGCGATAAGTTCCTCCAAGCTTGGAGACCTCTTTTCTCCCACGTCTAATTTTATACCGCAAGCTCGCGGAGACAGAGTGAAGATAATCTTCCCAGGTATCGGGTAGCTTAATAAGGAAAGTGGGGACTTGCGACATAATCTGATAATTCAGCTTACAAGCATTTGCGGCTTCTTCAAGTAGCTTGGGGACAACAGACTCGGAGGATATGTTCTCCAAAATGATCTCGTCACAGTGAGGAGATTTGTTCATCCAGTTAAGTAAGGCATATAAAAAGTCTTTTTGTCGTCCATCAAGAATTATGAAGTTGAGATAATCAGAGATGACGTTTTTCTGGTTAGTTCTTCCAGAGGCGAGAAACCAGAAAGTCTTGTAGCGCAAGAAGCCGTAGTATTTGGTCGGCTTCTCTGGCCTGGATAGCGGTGCTATCCCAATTATTTGGTTATTATCGTATCCAACGATAAGGTGAAGATCCCTTTCATCCTTATATGCCTCCCACCAAGTATAGAACCACTCCCATGTCTGAGTTATAGCTCTATCAGGACTTGAACGAAGAAGCTGGTCCCATGTTTTCCGTAGATCGTAAAACTCCTCTGGCATGGTTATGATCTTAAAAGTCAATCTTTTGTATGAAAATGGTTTGTCGCACATTAGCTTGCAAGTTCACATCGGGAATCCCGCGATGAGCGAAGATCGAAGTAAATGCCTTTTATTTCTCCGATCGTCTGGGGCGAGAAAAGATAGATATAGGTGATATACGTAGTAGCACCGACAAAAATATATAAAAACATTGTTTGAAAAGATATGATATCGAGACCAATGATCATCTTAAGGCCCGATACGGATAACGCCATGCTGAGGACCGCAAAAAGGGGAGATTTTATGGCCATTGCGAATCGGCGAAAACTTGAGTCAATTTGACTGTTTGTTAGATGTATCAGGTAAAGAAAAAGAGGAGTGTATACTACAACCCATGACATGGCAACTGCAAGAAGTCCATAGCGAACAGTAATCAGGAATGAAATGGGGAGAAGGATTGCTGATATTAGCGAAAATACAAAGTTGATTCGAGATTTGCCTAAAGCGTTAATGAGCATAAAGATGATTCCGGCTAGCGATTGCAGTATAGCTACAAAACATAGACAAATAAAAGGATTGATAATGGGCGACCATTTAGGTGTTAATATTAGATAAACCATTTCCTTGGACAATATGGCCGCACCAATGCTTATAGGAAATACTATAAGTGCTACAAATTTTAAAATCTTAAAGAAGTATGTTTGTAGAGCCTCTAAGTCATCCTGTAACTCGGCGAACAGTGGGAAGCAAACTTGGTTTAATATAGTAATGAATTTATCGACAGGCATCCTGGCCAAATCAAGCGCAACTGAGTAATATCCCAAAGATTTGTCTCCAAGCCATCTGCCGACGATAACAGAGTCTGATCTCATAAAGAGAAATCTCAGGCTATAGAAACCTGTCAGAGGCAAACTAAACTTCAAGAGAGCATAAAGATCAGTGCAGGAAAATGTGAGTGGTTGTTTGGGTGTAAGAATGGATTTCCATTCAAAGAAATAAAAAATCAAAATGGCCTGGGAAAATGTCTTCGCAAGAAAGCCGAAAACCAGACTCCAAACACCATATTCCAAATATGCCAGGATAAGACTGACAAGCATTGAGATCACATTTGATATGAACTCCGCTTTTGCGCGCTTATCGAAATCAAATTGTTTTGACAGCAGGCAATATGGTACTTCCTGCGCGGACTGAAATATTATCCCAATCGTGTATACTCTCAATACCATAGCTATTTGTTCATTCTTAAAAAAAGCAGCTACATAAGGAGCGAAAATGAAGCTAAAGGCGTATAGAAGGGCTCCTGCTACCGGTACGGCCCATAGAACTGTTTGTATCTCTCTTGGTTTTAGATCCTTCTTCTGAATGAGCGCCTGTCCCAAACTCAGGTCATAAAAGATGACTATAATAGCATGGTAAGCGGAGACCATAGCAACAATACCAAAATCCTTCGGAGAAAGTAAGCGAATGAGAATTATCGTGACAAGCCACGAAAAGGCTTGCCCAACAAATTTAGCTGATGCAACCCATAGAACGCTTTTTACAAATTTATTTTTGAGATTATTCATTAGAAGGTTATTTTTTTAATTGTCAAAAAATGTTGTTCTGGTCTCTATAGCATTTTTGTACCACTTACCATTTTTCTTTTGCCATATATCACCGCCAATATAAACGGGGAAGCCTACCTTTGGCATTTCATCAAGTCCGCCGAAAACTGCTGCTACGCGCTTATAACCGCGTTCCCTCAACGAGAGCGCCGCCCTGGCGCTCAGGAGTTCCCCCGGTCACCTACAATACAGCAAAATGGGAGTACTTTTTTTTATTTTTAGTCGGAGTTTCTGGAAAACAATTTTGTCATGCGAAATATTAATGCTTCCTACAATATGCCTGTCCTTATAGTTCCCTGGATAATCAACAGATATTAATAATGCCTTCCCTGTTTTGTAAAGCTGATAAGCTTCAAAAGCACTAATCCTTTTTGCTCCCTTTGTCATTTTTCGTATTTTTCGTTCTTCTTTCAATTCTTTGAGTTTTTGTTCTCGTCCATCCTTCAATGCTTTGAGTTTTTGTTGCAAGGATGGTAAATTTTCCGAATAGAGTGTCGAAGCAGGTGCCAGAAGAAAAAACACGAATACAATACCAACGAGAGGGAACTTTATGTTACGCAACTATATTCTCCTTTTAGGTATTCTTATTATTGTTAAGCATATTGAGTGTCTATTTTGTAGCCATTAATTCAATTGATAGTAATTGCCTAAAAAGAAACCTTTTTGAAATATGTCTTCTTAAAGAATGTGGGAGAGTATTTAATAAGGATTCAGTCATTATTGCCGGGCAGATCGGAATTGTCAGGCTCACGCATTTTATCCTGAAAAAGGATTGAATTCTGCAAAAGCCAACACGCCTGAATAAACAATATAATTCCTTATTAGTATATTCTTTTAAATGAAAACCTGTTGCAACATCATCAAAATATGCTGATATGTCACTAGGTCCCATAAATCTATGTGGAGTGAGGCAAATATAAATGCCCCCTTTAACAAGAACGTTATAGATAGCTGTTAGTTGGTCAAAAGCGTCATCTGGATGCAAGTGCTCCATTAGTTGATTGCTATAAGCAATATCTACGGTCTCTGGTTGAATATCAACGCTAGAGCCATTAGAAATAAGCAGTTCAAAATTTGATGGTTTTTGGGTACTTGCAGTAATATTTTGCGAAACATCAATAGCGTAAACCTTTTTGAAATATTTGCATAACTCAAAGGAAAGAGCGCAGTCTCCAGCACCTAATTCTAAAAAAGTATTTTTTGGTGAACAGAATTTTGATAAAAAATTAACTTGTTGTAACACTTGATTACGCCGCAATTTATAATCAAATTTTCTTGTCAATCTTGGATGATGTGGGACTCTTGTAAATAACTCGTCATATAGCCTTGGGTAAAGAAGCTTTCTTTCATTCTTGCTCGCATTTCTCAGTTTGGTGGCAAGTTCTTTTTCTGTCTTATAGTGTTGAATGAGCTGATTGTGGTTTCTGTTTTCGTTTTTTGGAATTTTCTTCAAAGTCTTATCCTTACTGGAATATAAATTATAAAATATATCAAAATTGGTAGCTAAAATGACACTTTATTTTTTTTATAAATCGAGATGCTGTTTGAACTAACGTCGATTTTTTTAAACTGCTTCAAAAATAAGAGGTTAAAGTTGTCGTAATTTTTTGCTTCCAACTGCACGCTACCGGGTTTATTGACGAAGACGAGATAATCGTAATCGTGATATGTATCTAAGAATTTAATAGATTCTTCTCTTTTTACGTATGAAGAAACAAAGTTATTTTCTTTGTTATAGAAGCGAGCTACTGATGCATATGGATGCGGCAACACTAAAATAGTTTGAGACCTGATTGAATTTTCCTGAAGGTATGTTGACAATTCTTTCCAAGGCAAAACTTTTTCATGCTCCCCTCTTGTTTGATTGATGTTCATAACCAGAATAAAGGCAATAAGCACAAAGGGAATCATTCTAAAAGCATACTTTCCCCGGTTGAACATTTTTGCCAGCAAAACCCCCGTAACCAGGCAGACGGCTGGCAATATATGGGACACATAATAAAGTTTAGTTGCAGATGCTCTCATATTTATTAAAACTATAAGCAATGCGTATACTAAAAATGGATAAAAGGGCTTTAAAAGCTTGGTTTTCAGCAGAAGATAACCTGATCCTATCAAGGAAAGTACTATTAAAACCGATAGAATTGGATCGGCTTTAAAAAAGTCGATATAAGGTGTGTACCACGTTCCATATTTAAAAGCAATTTTCGCTGATCGTATGGGTGCAGAATAGGCTATATAGCCTTTAAGAATAGATAGCTTCATAATCCCTGCCGGCCAGATAATGGTCATTAATGCCAGAACAAGAATAAGACCAAAAATTATGTGTATGGAAATGATTAGCCTTCTATTTTCTATAGATAACCAAAAATTATTTTGCAGCAGCGAAACAACAAGAAAAGTAACCAAAACAAGCGGCGCATATTCAAGTGTTAGAAAACATAACGCCAGAAAAAGACAAAATAGATAAAAATATGGCTTTTGTTCTGACTTAAGAGACAGGCTTAAGTAAAATAATGCCAGATAAGATAGAAGCATAAACAATGAGTGAAAACTGGCATACTGCGAGACGCTTATATGGGCAGAATTAACGGCCAGTAACAATGACGCCAGAAGCCCTACATAAAAGGCATTTTCGTCACATAATTTATATGAAATAAAGAACAAAAGTAAACACGTCAAAACCCCGAAAATAACCGGTGGTACTCTCATAGCGATTTCGGTAGTTCCAAAGAGCAACTGGGAAAGCCTAAAAATATAGAAAGAAAAGGCGGGATGATAGTGTCTTAATGCACATACATCATTATTCAAGCCGTCCTCTCTCCAGATATGAACATCTGATTCTCCAAGGTATTTTTTGAGTCCTTGCAAGATAAAAGATTTAATTGAACGCGAGTCAGATTCAAAATAGTTTGTTCTCAAACCAAGTTCTGCTGCTCGTGCATAGTCAGCTCCATCTATATCAAGCGGACGCGAGATATCGATAATTCTTGGGAATAGCGACACTACTACTATGAAAATCAATACTAACAGCTTGTAGTATCTAAAGTTTAATAAGGAATGCATCATGATACCTTTGTGATTAAAAAATTAGAATATTTCGTAAAGCTTTAAAGATAGAAACAGAATCACATAAAATATTTGAATATGTCTGGTTCGCCAATGGGCAGGCGCAATTGCCGTCCTTGTTACTTCTTCCCGCGAGTTCAACGTGGAATCTGTCGTATCGGGGGTAAGAATTTTCGCTTGGCAATAACTGCTGCAAGAAAAGTTAAGCCATCGGCTAAAGTGGTAACGGCGCGCAGGGCAATAGCAATTCCAGCAGCGATTCCAGAACCATAGACAGGACTCAATATGCCGAGCAGGATGGCTTCCCTTACCCCGAGTCCGGCAGGAGCGCCCGGAGTGATAAACCCTGCCACCCATGCAACGGCGAAGGCTCCTGTCAGAAGGCAGACATAACTTTCTGTTACGCCAAAAAGGCCTCGTGACAACAGATCAGATGCCAGTCCCATGAGAAAAAAGCATAGCATATAGATTAATAGGCAAAACAATAGAGGCCTAATGCCAGGCGTGATGACCTCTGCATCTCCAAATAGCATTCTGAGCGGTCCAGGACGCCAGCTAAAAATGACCCACCCACCTATGATCGGAAGGGTAATTCCAGCGATTATGGCAAGTACCAATTGAAAAACAGATGGCAGGGCTTGGGAGGTTTCAAACATTTTTTGCCCAATTAATGGAAGTGACACAGTGATAAGTGTACATGCGGCGACAATATTCCATCCCACTTCGAGCGACATGGTTAAGAGCACGCGAGGTAATTTAAAACCTCGACTTTTAGCCAATACAATTCGGCCAGCGTGATGAGCTATATTTCCCGGAATATACTTTGCGAATTGAGCAAGCGTAAAGATGATCAGCACTTCTCTATTTGCAACCGATTCTCCAGAGGCGCGTAGCAAAAGGCTCCAAGCGTATCCACCAAGTAGTATGACCACGATATTGAGAACTATCGCACCAGCAAATCCGGCGCAGCCATTTAGATCCCAATACACAGGGGGTAAGGCCGAGATGTTTGCAGTGGCTTGATTAATGAAGTAGATTAGAGCGACTACGCCCAGCCCTAAACCGATCCAGCGATAATTGCTTTTCATTGTTTTCTATCCAATACGAGATAACCATTGCCCAAGTCTGTTCCAGCGAAAACATCTTGCAAAAAACAAAAAAACTTCATGATATTAACACCGATACAGGAGGCTTGTAGAGGGTACAATTTCATCTCTAGAGAGCGACTTATTCCGCTCAGTTCGCTACCGATACGCCTCTGTTGTCGAGATGTCCCATTATATGAGCGAGAACGGAGCTGCTTTGTATGGTGCAATGCGCGAATAGGTTCGATAATGTTGGCGAGAGGGAATCCATAGCACTCTATGTGCTCTATGCAAAAACCTGCTTTTCTTAGGACGTCATTGAGCGAATGACGTTCATATCGACGATAATGGCCTGCCCAAACGTCACTTGCACTCCATCGTTCAGGATGGGCAGGAACAGAAAGAAGAAGGCGTCCGCTACGTTTAAGCCACTTCGACCACTGCTCTAACGCACCAAGGTCATCTTCTATATGTTCGAGGACTTCAAATGTCAAAATATAATCAAATGTTCTATTCCAATTATGTTGAATATTTTGGTGAATAGTCACATGAGGGTTGTTTTGATTAATGTAATGAGCTACATCCAAAGCAGTAGGCGATATTTCTAATGCCTCAACCCAAAATCCCATGCACGAAAGATCATGCAACAGCGCACCTGCGCCGCAACCAATCTCCAGCACCACGCGCCCTCGAGGAAAGGAATCAAGCAGATTTAACACTCGATTCCTCCTGAGCAAATAACTAGGTGCAGGTACCCAACCCTTTTCAAATGCGCTTATGCCATAGAACGGATGATTTTTCATAGCATCCCTTTTTAAGCCAACTGCTTATAAGCAACAGCAATAAGATTAACTCCACGTGTAATAGCTGATGAGATCAACAGTGCTGACTCATCAAAATCAAATTGCTGTTTGTGGTGTGAAAGTGTGGTTTGATTCATTTTTTTAAAACGCTTGAGAATTCGAAGGGAGTTAATTCTTAAAATCTCTGGAATGACAGGAAGTGTAAATGGCAGGGACATCCACCTTAGCTTTCTAGTCCTAGCCAATTCGATTTCCAACACTTCTTGTTTGCCTCCCATCCTTTGAATATGAATGCTGGAAAAATACTTTTTGAGTGTTCGTGCCATATCTTTCGTTGAGTACTCTTTTATATGATACATATTCCAAGGTTTCTGAAAGGGGAATAACCTCCCAGTCCGATCAGGTGTAGAAATGACAAAAACTCCACCTGGCTTGAGCACTCTATGTATTTCTGACAGATAAGGCTCCACGTCACCAATATGTTCAATTACTTGAAATGAGAGAACCGTATCGAAAATAGCACCTGTAAATGGAAGTGACGCTTCATCTGCGGGCTTGACAGTTTCATACGACAAGTTTTTGTGTGCTTGGTAGTGATCTTTAGCATAAGCGATGGCATCAGGTGCAATGTCAACGCCGATTATTTGTTTGCAATCATTTGCAATTAGAGCTGAACCGTAACCGCTTCCACAACCATAATCTAGTACGCATTTCCCTTGGATATACTTCCTTGCAAAATTGTAGGTTGCTAAATGAAATAAATAGATCAAGTAATCTTCGCGAGAGTTTTGGTAGTGTTCTTCAATAACTCTCTCGCAAGTCCGTTCCAACCTCATAAGTTACGCCTCACCATTTATTGAACCTTTAAAATAGGGAATTCATCCTGACCTACTACTCTCGATAGGATTCCGTTTTAAGTCCTTGATCAGTTTTATAAGGTCTCTGGCGATAGCTCTGGGATTGATGCCATTCGCCACCTTCCGATGCAGCGTCTCTCCGTCCAACGAGTGATGTTGAGCGGCAAACTTGCGTATTGCATATACAAGCGCAGTGGGTTCCGCCGGTGGCAGCAGAAATACGCCTGGCATTTCCGGGCTGAGAAGCTCACGAATGGCGGGGGACTCTCGCGTGATAAGAGGCTTTCCGCTCGACAGGATCTGGAATATCTTATTGGGTATAACCCGGGCAGCCTTGTCCGAATTCCCAAATATCCCGAGACAAATGTCCGCCCGGTGAATCCACTGCACCAATTCTTCATATGGTACCCATGGGATCCACTCCAGCTTTGGGAGAGGATGTGCTTGAAGCATATTGCGGATTTTTAATTCCATCTGCCCACGTCCAATTAGAATCCATTGAATGGCCTCGCTTTCCGCTTGTTGTGCTGCACGAATAATCGTTTCTATGCCGTGAAGTGGAATGAATTGGCCGTAGAAAAGAACTGTTAAGGATTCATTAGGAGCTTTCATCCTTGTGGCCTTGGGTCTTAGCGGAAAAGCATTTGTTTCCGCCCCAACAAAAACGACCCCGATGCGGTGGGGCAAAACCTTAAATTGTTGGGTGAAGTAATCTGCATGTGCTTGGGTATCCAATATTAGAAGGCCTGCCGCACGGCATACTATCCATTCCCAGGCAAACAGAAAACGGGCCAATGGATGGTTTGGGGCAACCAAATTTCTGTCTTCGACAACGGTGTTATATAAAGACAAAAAAGCATCCCAAATGATGGGCACCCCTCGTAACTTTGCGAATGGCCACAGCACCAAGACGTCGAGGTGTCCCATATATCCTACAACGACCACGTCATGCTTCGGTAACCGCAAGTAACGCCATATTAGCACCGGATAGCTCAACAGCCATCTAACAAGCAGCCTTAACCTATCAGGCCAATTAGAAACCTGACTCTTATCCTCGATTCCCTTCCAGACCTCAGCATGACATTCGATCACCTCAACGCCGTTTTCTCTCAGGCCTCGTATCATGATTCGATTTCGGGGTTTCCCAGTGTCGTATGTACCCCAATAAACAACGCGCATTAATTTTTTTCCTTACAGAACGAGTTTTTCATTTTTTATTGATAGAGTTTAAATGATCAAATTCCATCCGCCTCACCCGAAGAAGAGTTTCTTCAATTAGTCTTCGATTAAAGGATATAACGTCAGCTACCAGTCCAACCACCAAAACCTGAAAGCCAACGATGAATAAGATTGCCGCAAAAATCAATGACTGAATATGACCGCCACCCTGACCCATAAAATAATAGATCAAAAAACGTACTGAAGGAATAAGGCCTGCAAGAATAAAGAAAAAACCAATATAGAAAAAAACCCGCAATGGTTGATACATGGTGTACATGCGAATCATTGTAGTAAGTGAGCGTTCAATAAACTTGGGAATGCTTTTAAAAAGCCTTGATTCACGAGTCTTGGGATTTGTACCTATGGGCACACTTTTTACTGCAAGGTGCTTCTTGCCGGCCTGGATAATGGTTTCAATAGTATATGAAAAAGGCGAAACAATGTTCATCTGCATGGCTGCTTCCCGTCTAAAAGCCCTAAAGCCGCTAACAGCATCCGGAACATCAGTTTCAGAAAGACAGCGTATTACCCAGCTACCCACTTTTTGCAGTTTTTTCTTTAAGGGGCTAAAATGCAGAACCTTTTCGGTCTGGCGGTCACCTATTACGATATCAGCCTCGCCTTTCAGGATAGGTTCTATCAGCTTTGGGATATCTTCTCCCTTATACTGATTATCTCCGTCGGTATTTACGATAATATCAGCGCCAAGTCTCAGACAGGCATCCAGTCCTGCAAGAAAGGTGCGCGCAAGTCCCTTGTTGCAGATATTACGCACGATATGGTCAACACCGATTTCCTTTGCCACCTCAACGGTTCTATCGGTGCTCCCATCATCAATGATAAGGATTTCCACCTGGTCAACTCCGTCTATTTTGCGAGGAATATCATTAACAGTTTCCGGAAGGGTTTGCTCCTCGTTATAGCATGGTATTTGGACTATGAGTTTCATGAGACACCTCCTTATTACTGAAGTACAGAAAACTCCCAAGGCACAGGGCGGTTGAGTTCAAAGAGATTGACCCTGTGAGTGTTTGGTTCTGATTCTGTTGTGACGGAACATTTGAATCCCAGTTCATGCAAAATCGGGAATATTTGAGGTGTGTATTGGGATTTTTTGCCAAACGGATAGGCAAAGCTGGTAGCAGATTTGCCTGTTTTTTCCTCAACCATTCTTTTCGACTCCTGGATCTCCCTTTCGGCCATTTCCACAGACGTTCGGCTCAGTATGGGATGGTTGACTGTGTGCGCTCCAAAAGAGATGCTGTTTCCCGCCATTTCTTTGATCTGATCCCATGTAAGCATTAGATCATTAAGTCCCTTGAATTCGTTAACTCCAAGTTGTTCGCACAATCTATCAAGAAGTGGAAGCCTCTCCTCGTCAGGACAATCTTTCAGATAAGCCATTACTTTGTCAGATGCTGCAAATTTTCCGTCTCTTGTATTCGTGGGAATGGAAATAGTTGTGCCGTTGTGAGACAAGTTGAAATGAGTTTTAGTTGTTTGCATGAAAATGTAGCGAAGTTTGATAAACCAGGGGGCTGTTCCATTTTCGATGTATCCTGTTGTTAAGAAAATGGTTGCAGGAACATTATACTTTTTTAGAATCGGATAGGCAATTTCATAATTATCGCGAAATCCATCATCAAAGGTAATAGCCACGCACCGGCGAAGGGATCTCCTGTTTTTTATTCTATTGACGATTTCATCCAGTGATATGACCTTGTAGTTTTTGACAAGGTGAACGATCTGCTTTTCAAAATCACGGGTTGACGTTTCCGGATAGAACCTGTTGGGTTTATCTACTATCATATGATAAGGGATAATGTAGAATCTATTCTGTAGAAAGCTTAGTTTGTAAAACCTGGTTTTGAATAGAAGCTGTTTGATTATTGATTTGAAAGATTTCATTTATACGCTTACCGCCAAAAACGCCAAGGGGCGCCAAGAAAAAATGCTGAAAATAATAATATAAATCGGGGCTAACAGGTAAATTGGAAGAAGGAGTTGCGATCTCATCTAGTGCTGGCATTCAAAATCGTTATCCCCACAATTAGATCGCCATCTGTTCGAATCAAAACATCATGATCCGTTTCTATTGTTTTCCTGGCCCTTTGCGGTTTTCGAAAGCTTAGATACAACACATCAGCTTCTTTATCATAGTCGACCCAAATATTTTTTACCGAGAGTCTTGCCAAGTCTGGTGATAGCTTCAAACATGCTTGTATCATCTCGGCTTTTGCTAACTGTGTCTCCATATGACATCTCCTTTTGGTCCTTTATCCAGAAAATATGCTGTGATGATAAAACCATCTGTTTTCGAAATTTCTCTATAGACAACGACTAACCATTTATTTTTGCCGATATTTCTTGTCGCCTTGAGTGACCCTTTATTGCCCCTGACTATGAAATCAGGTTTTTCAATAGTTTCCAGAACTTCGAAATAATAACTGGCCAAATCATCATGGTTTTCAGTAATGTGGAACCATCTTTCATAGGTTAAGCGTATTGGCACTTCATTAACTGAATAAGCTATATCCACATTTTAAACCCTTTCATCTTTAGCTACCGCTTCTATTATATACACGGCGCCAAACAACTCGACAAGAAAAAAACTTTAAATAAATCTTTGCGTTTCTTCTTGGCCTTTGCGGTAGAAAAAATGTAAAAATAGAACCTTACCACCAAGAACGCAGATTAACTGTTTAATAAGCCTAACGTTCTTCGGGCATTTTCCAGCCACAGGTATTGATTTTCGTGAATGATATTTCTGGCCCGCTCCCCCAGTTCTATGGTTTTTTCTTTTGATTGAGCGTATTCTAAAATGATCCTTGCCATATTGTCCCAGTCGCCTGCTTTAAAAAGAGCCTTGTAAGCATCCCCTACTATCTCTTTAATATTATCCTTATTTGGAGCTATTACTCCTTTTCCCATAGCCATATATTCAAATAGTTTAATGGGTGATGCATAATCCGTTACATCCGGCTGCAAAGCAAGGTCAAAAGCTGCGATATAGCTTGGGATGTCCTTGCGTGCCACAGAGCCTGTAAGTGTGACTCCTTTTCCCAATATCCCATTTTCACGAGCATAAGCTTCTAAATCTTTATAGGCTGGTCCATCTCCAACCAGCAAAAGATGTATATTCTTTTCTTTCATGTGATACTTTACATAAGCCTGTAGAAGATCTTCCAGACCGTGCCATTCGCGGAACCATCCGACAAAGCCAAGCACAATTTTTCCATCAAGCCCAAAACGTTTTCGAACGGCTTTGCCATCAATGTCTGGATTGAATATTTGCGGATTAATGCCATTGGATATAACGGCCATATGTTCATAGGGCACACCGATATCCTGCAGCAGCTTCTTTAAAGGCGTAGATACTACAATAGTTTTGTAACTGTGTGAACATATCCATCGTTCAAAAGTCTTTGCAAAAGTGGGTAGTGCAAGTTCCCCATATTTCTTTTTTTCAAAAGCAAGGGGTGCATTTACTTCCAATAGTAACGGAATGCGGAAAAGCTTTGATACTAAAATTCCTGCAACATTATACAGGGCATAGCGCTCGTATATTAAATGAGGACGAAATTTCAAAACCTTTTTTGTGAGGAGCAAAAACCCATAGAAATTATATAGTATTTCAAGGAGTTCGTAAGCCAAGGGGGGGACATTGGCAGCAAAACGACTGATCATAGAGTTGTTTGGACCGGGAGATTGGTTTTGACCGTTGGAAATCATGGATGCTATTTCTACCTCATGCCCTAATTCACGAAATGCGTTTACCATTTCCTGGACATGAATCCCCTGCGCATCTTCGGCGCGGGTGCGGTGGTGGTAAAGAATTTTCATATCTAATCGTTTATAAAAGCGGAAAGAGATTTTTTGTTTTGCCACTTCAGGCACTGAGAAGAGAAAAAATAGTCTCACCACAGAGCACAGAGGAGAAAGAGATGGGATTTTTTGTTTGTCGGGAGACCCCAGTACGATCTTCCGGACCTACGGGGCAAGCACCGACAAACAAAAAGTTCTCAGCCCCTGCGGGGCAAGATGTCGTGGCGAAAAGCAAAGATTGAAGCTCAAGGCTGAAAGAACGAAGCTAAAAGCAGAAAAATTTAAGATTGGTGGTTAAATAATGTCACTTGTATCTCTATGTGGCAATCCCATGTATTCTACCATTCGTATGATGTCGGGCAGTAACCACAAGCTCCAGTCCTTCGTTACGCTGTAAGAAACGCAGAATTTCAAAGAAGTTGCTTGTTTTCGGATTGCCGGAGGGACTTAGCATCCTGTGAAGACTTTTGCTTGGTTTGTCGAGCTGCCGACTAAGCGCTTCAAAGCCAATGGTAGCGTTTATGTAGTCTCGCAGTATTGCCTTTCCAACCTCCACGTCACCAGACAAAAAGCTGTCCACTGCCTCGGTCAGCATAGCTTCGCGGTACGCAGGATCTCTTTTAGCACGAGCTTGTACCGTTTTTCGAAAATCTCTTGTTAAAACCATTACAATACCTCACTAACTTTTGCGTTTCCGAGCTTTATAGTCTTGCCAGTAAGCCTTTGCGGCATTTATATCCCGTTCTTGACGTTTCTTTGTTCCGCCGCCCAAAATGATCACAACACGCTCACTATCTTTGCCAAAATAGATTCGGTAGCCGGGGCCAAAATCAAGTTTGTACTCAAAAATCCCACCACCAACGCCTTTTGTATTCGAAAAGTTCCCCTGCTCAAGCCGATACAATGCTGTCGAGATCTTTGCGGCTGCTCTCGCATCCAGGTGATCGTGCCACTCCGCATAAAGCGACTTGCCCCGCTCGTCTATATATTCGCTTACCTTTACCATATTTGTTCAACAAGTAACATTAACGTTACCATTTGTCAAGTTTGTTACTTGAGAAAAGTCTGGGACATCCATTTGCAAATAAGTAGGGGCGGGTTTACCCCGTCCGAATCAATTGGCGGGCGGCATAAAGCCGCCCCTACGATTTTCACCGCCCATTCGCTTCGCTCATTCAAGACGCGAAGAATGCAGAGGAGTCTTTTTTGTCAAGAATCTTTTCTTTATTTGTGTTCATTCGTGTCATTCGTGGCTGAAAATTTCAAATCGCATATTAGTTTGTCAAATTTTTTCATATTTTTTTGCCAGTTGTAATTTGACTTCACAAATTGTCTTGCGTTTGTCCCCAAATAGTTTCTTAGGGAATGATTTTCCAGCAACATTGAAACCGCTTCAGCAAATTTATCAGAATCATCTTCAACAAGCAGGTGTACTCCTGATGTGGCCTTAATACTTTGAACAGCGGTAGATGTAGTTACCACTGCTTTTCCCATTGACATGGCTTCAAGCACTTTATTTTGTATTCCTCTGGCAATACGAAGTGGAATAACGCAAATATCCGCATTATTATAATATGGCCTTATATCCTCAACAAAGCCGGTGATATTAATACTTTTATTATTGTCTCCCAATTTTTGAATTTCTGCATTTGGATTAGACCCTACGATGTAAAATTGTATTTTTGGATACCTGTCTTTAACAATCGGCAAAATCTTTTCACAGAACCATTTAACACCATCTATATTAGCATAATAATCCATTGCGCCTGTGAAAATCAGGGTTCGGGGTTCGGGGTTCAGGATTCGGGATTCAGGGGAAAAATATTCATAATCAACTCCGTTTTCAATAACAGAAACATTTTCTGCTTCAGGAAAAAGCCTGTAAAAAAGATCGGCCTCTTGTTGAGAAACAAACACTGAGCTGTCAAAAGACCTGTTAATCTTTTTCTCATATTCAAGGAGTCTTTTATTTTCAATCCGATAAATCAAATTAAGAGGAAATTTAGATCTCTGAGAATATTGAAGCCACTTTTCTGAATCCACATCACAAAAATCCATTATAAGTTGCAGGTTGCGCCCGCCTGCCTCGCCTGAGCGAGAGCGATGGAGGGCGGGGATTGCGGGAATTTGGAGAAACAATGCGATAAAAAAGGTGATTGAAAAAGATATTCCGCCATGGGAGAAGAAAAACAGATAATGGCATCATAATCAGTATCGGATAGCCACTGGTCAATAACTTGCTGGATTTTTTTACTGTAAAAATAGCCGACAGAAATAGTTTTGCCCTTGATAAGACTAACTAAGCCCCGGAGCTTAGCCTGGCTGACTTTGAAATGCTGCACAAAGACTCGCCTGCAATACTTTTGCAGATTGCTTTTATATTTCAGGTCATCTGCGTTGTCAGCTAAACAAACGAGATCAACATTATGAGATGAGGACAGATGTTTTATCTCATTAAAGGAACGTATTTTATCTCCCTTGTTGGGCGGGTATGGAATGCGATGAGCGATATAGAGAATCTTTAGAGATCGGTTAAGCATAAAAGATATTTTGCGTTTTGTTTAAAAAGTTAGACAGGATTAACAGGATTGGCAGGATCTTATTTGACTTTTTGCCTTTCCGGATGAAAGGCAAAAAATGCAATCCGCCTTCGGCGGAGGGGTACCCAGACTGCTCTATTGTGGTTGCCTGTATTTGCGTTTGACCTGTACACCTGAAGGCCCAAAGTTGATTAGGAGGCCTATATCTTTCTTTAAACCGTTTAGGTAATTAACCAACTGGACCTCGTGCTCTTTGGTAAGGTTCTGCACGGATTTGAGTTCGACAATGACCTCTTCTTCTAAAAATAGATCTACGTAAAAATCACCTACTACCTGGTTGTCATAGTAGATCTTTAAAGGTTTTTCTGCTTCGACTCTAAAATTGTTCTTGGCCAATTCTATGATCATGGCTTTCTTATACACACTTTCAAGAAATCCGAAGCCAAGCTGGTTGTAAACCTGATAAGCAATGCCGATGATTTTATGGGTAATGTCTTTGTGTTTCATTATAATTTGTTGGAGAGGCGTTAGACAGGATTAACGGGATTTATGAGATTATATTCGTTTGAATTTGTGCCTTTCGTCCGGACAGTGGTGAAACAAAGAAATCCATAAGATCCTGTCAATCCTGTCTAAATTCTTTGTACTTACCTCCATTCCGCTGCATACTGCATACTCCTTACTCCTTACTCCTTACTTTCTTCATCTGTAAGTAAATAACAGCGCCTGTGATGATGCCGATAATGTTCAAAAGCATGTCTGATAGCGAGGCATAGCGGCCCGGAATAAACGATTGATGGAATTCGTCGAGAAGTCCGTACGACACTGTTATGATTATGGTGATAATCAGTTTCTTCTTCGCAGGACATCCGTTTTTCGTAAGGGCGTTCAACCATAAATAGGCCAGTAGGCCGAACAACGGTATGTGCAAGAGGTTTTGAACGGTAGGCTTGAGTTCCATTAAGAATTTAAGGTGTTCGCTTTCACCGTCCATGGGAATCGAAGATGAGATAAAAATCAGCCCCATCAGCATTAAAGGAGGAAGATAAATTTTCATGCCAGATATTGTGCAATTGGAGGACCAAGTATTTTTGTGAGCTTAAAGGGCATTTTCCTCCATAAATCGATTTTTTTTCTATACTTTGGGTTTGCAGGGCTTAAGTTCGGCAATTCCTTTGCCCGTACGAGATGATATTGATATGATAATTGAACAGGTTTAAAACCCCAATGCCTTTTGAAATGATACGAGCCTGTATCAATCTTGCTTCTTCCAAAGTCAAATATTTCACATCCTTTTTCACATCCATAGCTCATCAGTGCCCAGTACATAAAATCATTTGGAGCGAGTTCTCTATATTCAAACAATGATCCAGCATAATAAGGTAACATCTGATCTTTAAAAAAGAATGTCAAAACTCCTGCTATAGGTATTTTTTCTTTGTTTTGTATTAGAAGAATTTCAACATTATCAGAGAAGATATTGATAAAATTTCTAAATAACTTTATAGGAAAAATCGGTGTGCCTAAACTGTGAAAACTTCTGGCCATAACCCCATAAAACTCTGGAAGAAGATGTTTCCCGAATTTAGATATAAGCCCATATTTTTCCCCCTGATGTATCATTCTTCTTGCCTTGCGTGGGATTGCTTTAAAGTTTTGATCATGATCAGAAAAAATTTCTCGTCTAAAATTGTAATATAGCGATTTGGCTGGAAGATTTTCGATTTGTTCTCTATTTCTTAGCTCAAGGTAATCACATTTCATTTCCTCTGCCATTTCAATCGCACGATCAAGCAGCATTCTTTCCACTTTTTTATCATCAGCAAGAATCCCTCCCAGTTCTGCAAAAGGCACTGAAATTAGATAATCGCCGAAAAAATAACTTTTTATCCTGAAAAGCGGAAGTATGCCAGTAACCTTAGGCTGGGAAGCGAGAAGGCTATGAGGCTGGGAGGCTTGGAGGCCAGGAAGCTGGGAAGCCTGGAGGCTGGGAGGCTGGTTGCTGGTTGTAGCTTTCTGTTCTCTGATTTCTGATCTCTGACCTCTGCTTACTGCATACTGCATACTACTTACTGTATTTTCGACTGCTATAAGATAATAGCTCTTGTGGCCGAAGGTCTTTTCGATTACTTTTTTCCACCTGGTCAAATGAAATATTGTGCCCCTGGGATGATGCATAACATAATTGTCCCATGCCTGCTGGTCCATTTTCTCGTAAAGCCTTATATTGATCATAGGTTATAGCTCATAGGTAGCTGGGAAGCTATGAAGCCATTGGGAAACCTGGGAGACATCGAGACGTTTCACAGGAGTGCCGTCAGGTTTGTTGGAGTCAAACTGATTCACTCTCCAGCATCCTTGAGAACTGCATCAATCAGTTTTTGACGTATGTAAATATTGCTTTCATGTAGTGAATCGAGATGAGGTCGGAGTTTGAGACCTTTGCATAACTGCCATTTTTCCGTGATGCAGCGTCAGGCTTCAGATTTTAATCCTCAAAATACTCAATGTATTCCTGCGGTTAAAATCTTTGCCTTCCTTGCCTGACAAAAAAATGTCGCGTTCT
>JAHIKR010000360.1 GCA_018897415.1 Pseudomonadota bacterium | reverse complement strand
GTTGTTTCAATGTCCATCTGGGTGGAAGTTATCTGGGTCTGGAGGTTTATGTACGAAGGATTTTCCGGTTTTTCATCTTCACCCTTAAATACGGTCTGTTTTTCAGAAAGTGCACTTACCTCCTCTTTCAGAAGCGCGATTTCCTTTTTAAGCTTTATAACATCAGGGTGTTTGTCGGAAAATTTTTCTGAAATCATCGTAAGCAGGTGTTCTTCATTATTAAGTTTACGATACATATGGCGCAGATCCTCACGTATACTTACTTCAGCCTGCACAGCCTCCAGTCTTTTCTTCAGGCTAATCACATCCGGGTGTTGTGGAGAAAGCGTGGCGCTGAGACTGATATACTGGCTTCGTAAAGTTTCCAGTTCCTCTCGAGGAGTCATAACTCTTTTCCCATCCATGCTAAAAGCATACATTGTGGGTTCTAAAGTAGCTAACTGACCTTCAAGATAAATTTTCCTGTTGATAAGGCTTTTGATCTGTTCTTCTTTGGCTTCAATCTGTCGCTGAAGCTGCTCCATTGTCTGGAGATTGAGCTGCATGAGCTCCGGAAGATAGTTGACATGCTTCTTTTTGAACTCAGCGGTTTTTCCCTCGATAATAACAATTTCCTCACGAAGTTTTGTCAGCTGTTCTTCCAGAAACTCATAGGTGGTTCGCGTTTTTTCTTCCCGGTTTCTGAGATTTTCCTCCAGATAAAGTGAAACAAAGAGATTGGCTACCTGTGCTACCTGCTTGGGATCTTTGCCTTCATAGGAAAGCGTAAAGGCGATTATGGCGGAGTCGGATTTTCCAGACCGGGGCTTGTCCATTTCTGTCATTATGGGTTCCATTATAACGTCTTCACGCATTTTTTCGACAATTTCTTCAATAGGATATCTGCCTTTAAGGTCCTGATACAAACCGAATCGATTTATAATTTCAATAAGCCTGGCACGGCTAAGAACAACCTGGGTAATAGCCTGAAGACGTTCTTCCACATAACCGGTTACTGTGCTTCTAACTAAATCCTGAGGTATCTCCTGCGCCTCTATCAGGATGGTACCGGTAGATTTGTATACCGGAGGCAGGATCAGGCTGATCAGAACGGCAATCAGGAAAACCAGCAGACCCGGAATAATAAACTGAAACTTCCTGCGTTTAATTACCTCCATGAACTGTCGAATATCAGCGTTTTGTTCCATAGAATAATAATTCCCTTAAAAAGTAAGAGGTGAATGGCGAAAGGCTGGGGGCTAAAGGATGAAGCTAACAGAAAACAATCACCTTTTACCTTTCTGCCTTTAGCCTTTAGCCTTTGGCCATTAGCCTTTTCAATAATGCAAAGGATATACCGCGCTTATTTGCACAAAAACACGGTTTCTATCTTCTGATTGATCGGTGATTTTATTTTCCGTTTTGTTATATGAACAGCCCACTTGCATACTGACATATTCATTAAACCTGTAGTCAACTGAGGGCATTACTGAATAGTACTTGCTCTTTTCCTTTTGATAAAAACCCTCGGTTTCACTTTGATTATAAGCTGCAGTTAATGCACAGCTCAGGTTCTCTTTTATACGATATCTTAATGTAGCGCTTATCCGGTCACGCGTTACGTCTTCTCCATATATGCTGGAAGAAAAGTCCCGGGTTACATTTGCTGAAACAGTTATTCTTTCAAAACCCCATAAAAAGCCGGAGTTTATAACAACTGCCTCGTCCCGTTCCACGCCAGCGCCCGGAAAGTCTGATTCAGTATAGCGCACCCCTGCCTTGAGAGTCAGCTTAAATGTCTCTGAAACAGGATGATCAATGCCGGCCAGAATCTGCAGAGCTTGATGCTTTCCAGTTTCATTGCCTATTGCATAATCCGCCTGACTGCCGCCAAGCTGTAATGCAAGGCTTGTAAGTTCGTTCTTCAGTTTATGAATGTAGATAATGTTCAGGTCTTGATTTCTATAATCGGGATAAGTGTCGAGTCTATGCTGGGTCTTATTCAATCTGTAGAAACATTCCAGGCTGTTGTGGGGATCTAATTCGATTCTGATGTTTGGCTGAATCTGAGTGGCAGTGCGGATGGAACGCTCGGCTGCAACACCTAATTCCTCGAGTGCCGAAGTAAAAGTATAATCTCTTACATAATTTCCTGAAACCCCGATCTGTGATGTTGCTGTTGTAAATACTGCAGAGATCTGATGCGACTGATCAACTGTGTCCAGCTCATTGTGGCTCTGATACTCTGAGATATCACCATTAAGAGAAGCCTGCACCTTCCCGCGCTCTGTTCGAAACTCAAGATCAAGGGCAGGAGAAACAAGGTGCTCAAAGTCTTCAACATCGTAATAAAAAACATTATCATCATAAGTCTCACGGGCTGTAATTGACGGCGTGACAATGTATTCTGCAGCACTGGCAGGCAGCACCGCTAAACAGCTCAGGACAACATAAAACATGAGACCTTTGCAAAATTGAGCATTTTTCAAAGGTCTCTTAATGATATCTAATGCTTTCAAACAGTTTCCTGATTTGAATGTATCATGCCTGAAACGGTTTATGGTACAACCACGGTATCGCCGGGTTTTAGATAAATGTTCTGTTCCAGAGCTTTGCCGTTCGCCACTCTGGAGTAATCAAACTTCATGATCTTCTGCCGGCCGTTTTCTTCTCTTATAATCAGAATATCGTCGCTGTCAGAAAAAGGTGTAATGCCGCCCGCTAAGGCCAGCGCCTGTATGACCCTGAGGGGTTCAGACATTATATAAACCCCGGGCTTAACAACCTTGCCCACCACATATACTTTAGGGCTGCTGACCCTGATTACCATTACGGTCAACGGAGAATCAGGAACGTAGGCTCTGATCTTGTTTTCTATCTCCTGCCGAACTTCTTCAACTGTTCGTCCCTGTACCAGAACGTCGCCAATAAGGGGAAAAGAAATCTTTCCGTCAGGCCTGACAACAACCTGCTTGTTCAGGGTTTCATCATTCCATACTGATATCTCCAATAAATCCTCGGGACCGAGATAAAATCTGGAGTCTGCAGACACATGCCCTTTCTCTTCTGCACCGTATAAGGGTTTAACGCCCGAATAAATTAGTATTATAGAAAAAAGGAGGGAAAAAACGACTGAGTAAAATTTTCTTTTCTTCATAGAGGTTCCTTTAGCAGTAATGAGACCTTTGAAAAATGTTTAATTTTGTTCAAGTTCAAGGATGGTGAAGATTTTAACCGGAGGAATACATTGAGTATTT
Organism: Pseudomonadota bacterium; assembly: GCA_018897415.1. Lineage (GTDB taxonomy): Bacteria > Desulfobacterota > Desulfobacteria > Desulfobacterales > ETH-SRB1 > B13-G4. Next base: position 495 of record JAHIKR010000360.1, on the reverse strand, counting down.
TGAGGATTAAAATCTGAACCAGACGCAGACACGAAGTGAAGCTTTAGCGCTATTCGGGCAAAAGGGAGCGTTTTTCAAAGGTCTCAAAGTATATAGCTCCGCTTTCTCGATTACAAAGCAGCACCATAATTAATTACCTGAATTCAAATAAAAAACATATCATGCTGCACATTTTAAATCAATATTTTAAAATGCTTTATTGGGTGTTGCAGAGCCAAGTGTTTTTTTATCCTTTCTGTTGAAGATTCTTTAAAAATGCAGTTGGAACAGTTTCCTTAATATACTTTTTAATGCCATCAACTATGGCCTCACACAATTGTTCCTGATATTTTGGGTTTATTAATCTTCTACATTCTTTTGGATTGCTTATAAATGCCGTTTCTATCAGGATGGAAGGCATTTGAGCTCCGAGAAGAACATAAAACGGAGCCTGCTTAACTCCTTTATTATTTATTCTGCTATATTTATTCTTTTTTAGATATTTACACAAAGCTG
>JAHIKR010000359.1 GCA_018897415.1 Pseudomonadota bacterium | reverse complement strand
TGATCCGGTATATCGAGATGTTTTATAACAGTAATCGTCTGCATTCTTACTTGGGATACAAGAATCCGAACGATTATGAGAAGAATTTTACATTGGCAAAAGCAGCTTAACCGGGTGTCCATTTTTACTTGACCAGATCAGGAGGGATACATTGGGCACCTGCTGCCATCGATGGGCGAAATATAGTCTTTGTAAAACCCGACAAGGTGCTTGAGCGGGTTTATGGTTGTTTTCTTAATTTGTGAGGTGGTTTTTGTGCTTTTTCCCCACGGGCCTTTAAACGAGTTGTCGTCAGGAATAGATGTCCCAACGAATTGTGGGAAAAGAGAAAATATAATTATCATTAAGAAAATTCGTAACAATTTAGGTCTTTCAAAGAGACTTTTTTGACATGATTAACAAGATATTCAGGATTAAAACATCAAAACTCATCCTGTAAATTCTCATCAAAATCCCTTACTTTGCGTTTGATTTTAACCTTGTTTGTTCACTTGAAACAAAAAATCTTGTTTATCCTGTTATCCTGTCAGAATTTTTTATTCAGGAAATAGTTCTTCTTTTTGTTTACATATTCCGGATCAATCTTTAATGCAATTTTGTACCATCTCTTTGCCTCTGGATAGTTGTTCATCTTAAAGTAAGTAACGCCTAAATTGCATACCGCTTTTATATAGACAGGGTCAAGAGCAATAGCTTTGCGAAAACATTCTTCTGCTTGTTCATATTGTTCAGTTTGTAAGTAAATAACGCCGAGGTTGTTGTAGCTTAAAGGATAATCCGGCGTGAGTTCTATTGCTTTTTTATAGTATTTAATAGCCTCCGGATAATTTTCCATTTTATAATAGTAGAAGCCTATGGTATTAGAAATTTTTCCATTATGTGGATCACTGAGCAACTGATTAAGAAGATGAAGTATTTTTGTCTGGTAAGAGGATGAAAATGGATGGGCGAAGGAAGCTGTTGTTAGATTTAATAGGGTCAATATAGAGAAAATAAATAAGAATCGATATGAAAATGAGCGGAGTTTATTCATAATTGTACTTTGAGAGCTTTGAAAAACATCCCCTTTTGTCCGATCTCTGTGTCAGGCTCAAATTCTAATCCTCGAAATACTTCAAGTATTCCTGCGGTTATAATTTTCGCCTTTCTTGACCTTGAACAAAATTGAACATTTTCAAAGCTCTCACTTTGGCAGGTGCCTGATGGAGTGAGTTGCGTAAGTGAAAGGAGGTGATAGCAATCAATTTTTCAGATCATTCCTTCAATGTCAGATTCCAAATATTTGTATCGCCCGTAGTCGTGACGATTTGTGGAAATTTGGCGACGCCCAAGACCCTTTTTGTCTCTTTAGGCATGGTTTCTTGTAAATAATCTTTAAGTTCACCCATTGTAACAATTCCATCGAGCGCTCCTCCAGCACCGTCTGCTTTCCCTCTCAAACCATTGAGCAAACAATAAGTGAAAACGCCATTTGACCATGCAGGATGTTCCACAGCCTCCTGTTCCGTACTAGCCCCTGTCATAAATATCCACCCATTTGCAATCTGCTTTTTTTTCTTAAGATCATCAACATAGGGGTTTACTCTAATTCCACGCGACCCGCGAGTGGAAAGCTTGCCTGCATGGCAAGTATCTGCGAGGACAACAACATTTCGCGCACCGCGCTCTTTGAGACTTTCAACAACCCGATCCATACGATATCCGGTTGCCGGAATACTTGGAATGGTATCATAACATGCAAAATAGACATGTTCCATATTGGCTGGGTCTGGCATTCCATGTCCAGCCCAAAACAGAAGAATAAGGTCATTTGGCAAAGCTTCGCTTAACCATGACTCCAGGGCAATTTCTATATTTTGTTTTGTTGCCTCCGCATTCGTAAGCAACCTGGTACGACTCTTCAGCCAGCCGAATTCTTTTAATTGATCATGGAAAGCTTCGGCATCTGCATCAGCATATGATAGGGGATTAATACCGGACGATTTATATTTAGAGATTCCAATCACTAATGCCCAGCGGCGATTTATTTTATTGTCGATATCTTTGCTATCAATGGAGGCAGCAACAGGGATCTGTGATGTGCTTTTAACGGTTGACTTTTTAGCTAATTTCGTTTCCTGCACCAAACAATCTGCATAAAGCGCTTTGTCACGAAAGGAGCGTATTAGCTCGTCAGCAGCGACGGTCATGGGTTGACTGACTGCAGCAGTATGCAGAGCCAGTATTGCCTCAAATTCAGATGTAACCGGCAGGCCCCTTCCTTTTACCTCAAGCTTGCGCAATGGGTATGAGTTGCCTGCTGAATCAGAAATACGAAGAACAATATCGAAATTAGTAGAAAGCCTCTTAATGTCAAGAAAACCCGACCCTGAGACAACTTCAATTCTTGGAACATTCTTGTTCGTCGGTTGATTTACGACCGAAACAAAATCAAAATGTCTTTTAGCTTCATTTCTAAATGTATCAACAAGGAATGCTCTAAAATCTTCTATATTATTATTGAATTCCGGGCTTGGAGGAATTGTATCAGGTATTACAATTTCTAAAGATTGACGTTTATTTCTGCAGGAGGAGGAAAAATCTAATGTCCGATCAAATTTCAAGGCAAATGTACTTCGTGACGTGTAACAGCCGGCAAGCCCGATAACAAACAAAGGGATAAGTAGCGGAATGATATGAATAAAAAACGGTTTTGTAATACTCTTAACACTGTTTGTATTGAAATTTAGCATGTTTTCATAATAGATTAATAACAGGGTCTTGTTTTAACAAGCAGAGGAACCCAAAAAATAATAAGACATTGCCTGGGTTCCTCTTGCTTTATTCGAACAAATTTTTTGGAATCTATTTACTCCTTAGTTCCAAATCGTTTATCCCATCGATCCTTGCTAATAGTTCCTTCCGAGGTGTAAGCAAGAGCACGACCAGTAACGACTATAGAAATTTTAGATGTAAATAAGCCCCCACTTATGTTTTTCTCTATATTTGTTACATATAATGCGTCAGCACCAGACTTGCTTTTTATTGCCCGGTGAATAGCAATTTTCGTGAGCGGCCCAACTGACTGACTTATATCCTTTTGCTCGGGGGTTTGATTTCCTACCATAGCTGCCGCCATGGCAAAAGCAACCGTGGGCACTATGTATGGTCTATCGCCTTCTAAGTGGATACCAAAAATGCCGCGAACTTCGTATGCCTCACCTGTTACTTCCCCTAAATCCTCAACAGCATATTCGACAGGCCTAAGTGTTATCGCCACAGTCTCGGCATTCACGCCGCCATATCCCTTCATAAACGGATACTGCTGTTTAGATGAAACACCACACCCCATAAAAGATGCAGCTAACAATGCAACAAAACTCAACATGAAAATTCTTTTTAACATTTTTCATCCCTCCTTATTCTAAGTAACAAGTTAAATGCGCCTAAAAGAATTCTATTCGGTACCCTGCCATGCAACGCTTTATTCGTTGTCTCGCATGAAGCCAAGAATAAAACATCATGTCTATATATCTCAAACAAAGCTTAAGCATAGCTTATTCTGCTCTATCACCCCCTTTCCTTATATCCAAGGTGTGTCCGGATATCAGAAAACAGACAAGTTTATGGTTCAGAGCTATCTAATTTGCAGAATTAATTTCATTTTTTAGATAAATAAGGTTTGAATGTCAAGAAAAATACATTTTCAAAAGTCTCAAGATATGGCTTTGCTGAGTGCTGCTTTGTGTAGTTCGCCCGCAAAATGAACAGGACTTTTAGGAATCGGTTGTTTTTCCCAAGAAAGTCGCGATGATTTCTTTGGTAACCTCCCGGGCTAAAGAAGCAGGGCTATCGACATCAAAGATATCCCAGAAAATTGTCTTTGTATGATCTCCTTTCCATATTATCACTCCGGTCTCTACATCGACTGCCTTAATCGAAAGTCCAACCGTGGTATAGACTACTGGCCCCCAAATTACTCTGTAGTAGGACGTCACAGCACCAAAGATAACAACATCGGCATCAAGCATCTTTCCGACTTTGATCCCCAGTTGTTCTGTAAGGCCGGACATGGAGAATTCCAGCTCCGAAATTAGCTTATCGATCATACTGCGTTCTACAACCCGATGTCCTGCCTCCAGCAAGGCGGTTTCGAACCTATCTCTCACTGTCTCGGCTGCCTCGGGGTAGTTATCTTTGTGCTCCTGCAAGTTCGAGTTATCAAAAGGCAATATAACACATACCTCAGAACTCTTATCATTTAGATGTGGACTCACCCATACCGTGGGTTCTGTCTTTTTCAAAGTACAAGCAGCCATGACAGAGAATATAATAGCTAATATGATATATAAAATTTGTCTCATAACAGACTTTCTTCTATTGTATTGAAGTTAGGCGACATGAACAAAAGGTTTCATAACTATGAGTAATTGATGACTATTTAAGGTCTTTATCGGTTTTGAT
>JAHIKR010000358.1 GCA_018897415.1 Pseudomonadota bacterium | reverse complement strand
ACACTATTTTACAGATTTTAAGCATATCTCTTTTTGAGAAAAAGCCCATTTATCAGGTGCTGGCGCAAAGTGATTGCAAAAACCAAATTACTATCGGACATATCCAATTGAAATTATTTGAATGTTAACCGGACACTACTGAAAAAATATAATGGATGATAATATTACAATGGTTGCGCCTGATGCAAGGTCTGCATAATATGAAAATAATAGCCCGCCGCCTGTTGATATCAGCGCTATTGCAACAGCAGTTGCAATCATTGGAATATAGCGATCAGTTATTTGCAAAGCCGCTGCTCCAGGTATCACAAGAAGGGCTGAAACAAGAATTATCCCCACAATTTTCATGCTGATTACAACTGACACAGCAAGTATTGTAAGAAAAAAATGATCAATAAAAGCTACGGGCATTCCGCTGACCAGCGCAACCTCTCTGTCAAATGAAACAAACAGTAATTCTTTGAAAAGCAAAAAAATGGATATAAGGACAAGCCCTCCCAGCAATGCAATAGTTATTAAATCCTCACTGGTAATTGCAAGTATGTTACCGAAAAGATATCCGAAAAGATCTACATTGTATTGATCAGACATGCCTATAAAAATAACTCCGAGCGCCATGGCGAAAGCAAAAAAAATTCCTATCGCTGTGTCGGCACTTAATTTTCCATGCCTGTCTATGTAGCCAATTGCATTGGAAACAGCTATTGCAAAGGCAATGGCTGTAAGAGTAGGGGATATGCCCAGAAGAAATCCTAAAGCAATGCCTCCAAATGCTGAATGCGCCACACCAACTCCCACAAACGATAAACGACGGAGTACGACAAAAAATGATACTACAGCAAGAACCGGGCTCAGTATTATTCCAGCCACAAAGGCATTTCGCATAAATTCGAGGTTAAAAATTTCAATCATTATGTTCATGTTTCTTAAAACACGTTGCACATTTAGAATCGTGAACCATAACATTCAGATCTTTTCCATAAACTTTTTGCATTATTTCAGGTTCAAAACAAGAATCCGGTTCACCATGATAGTGAATCTGCAAGTTCAAACATGCAATGCGATCCGCATGGGCAGTAATAACTCCTATATCATGTGAAACCATTATTACTGATATATTCATTTCATCTCTAAATTTGACCAGTAATTCGTAAAAATCCTCCTGAGCAACACTGTCAACTCCTGTTGAAGGCTCGTCCAGGACCAATAGTTTAGGCTTTGATGCCAATGCTCTGGCAATATGAACTCTCTGCTGCTGACCTCCAGATAGAATTCCAAAAGGCTTTTCTGCATGGTCAGCCATATTTATCTCGGATAGCATCTCCATCGCAACTTCTTTACTTCTGTTTCCAGGTCGTTTAAAAAAACCAATCCGATTATATAATCCCATAAGGACTACATCCAGGGCTGTAACAGGAAAAGATCTGTCAGCTTTAGAAATCTGGGGCAGATATCCGACTTCAAGTCTGGTGTGCTTGTCAGGCCTATGCCCAAATAATTTCACCACACCTTTTTGAGGACGAACAAGGCCTAAAATAACTTTGAGCAGAGTCGATTTTCCACCACCATTGGGACCTACTATGCCAACAATCTCGCCCTCATAGCACTTCAAGTATATAGACTTTAGCACCCATTTATTGTAATAACTGACCCAGACATCTTGAAGCTCCGCATAAACTGCTTTTTTATTTCCAATATCTGTTTCATGCTCTTTCAAAGCATTGCCTCCTGCAAGACCTTAAGGTTATATTGCATAAGGTTAAAATAGCTGTCGCGCCCTTTTATATCCGGGCCTCCTATTGGATCAAGAAGAAGCACTTTAACATTTGCTTCCTTGGCAATTACTTCTGCAACCTTTGGATTTAGCTGAGGTTCAGCGAAAACAGCCCGAATATCGTGCTGTTTTATAAGAGAAACAATTTTCATTATACTTTTTGGCGTAGGGTTTCTTCCTGGAGCCGCTTCAATTACACCAACAGATTCAAGTCCGTAGCGTCTTGCAAAGTAATCCCATGCTGGATGAAAGCAAACATATTTTCTGGTTTTGAATTTCTCAACCGTCGAACTTATCAAGCCATGAAGCTCATCCAATTTATCTAAATACGCCGATCCCCTCTTCTCATAATATTTCATATGTTTGTTATCAATCTTACAAAGGGCGGAAATAATTTTCTTAACCATCGATTTTGCGATTTCCGGATCAAGCCATATATGAGGATTGGCAAAGCCCGACTCTGTATCTGAAATATCTGCATCATCATGATGGTGTTCAAAGCTGCCATGATTATGTTCTGACAGCTTTATCAGAGAAACTCCTTCCGATAATTTCACTATTACTATCTGGTTTTTTGACAATCTGACAAATTTTCCTGCCCATAATTCAAGGCCGGCTCCAATCATAAAAAAAACACGTGCTTCGGAAATCTTTTTTAACAGACTAGGCCTTGGTTCATATGTGTGAGGGCTGGCGCCGGAAGGAATAACTGTTGTCACATCAACATACATGCCTCCAACCTGCTTTACCATATCTGCAACAGGAAAAATGCTGGCAATTACCGATACTTTTTCCTCCAAGCAGTCAGATGCCTGCAACTGAATAGCGGAAAAAACCAATAAAAACAAAACAAAGATACGCCATATTTTTATTTTCATAAAATTTATTTCCCAAAAAACTACAACCCCAAATATGCTTTTTTAACATTTTCATTTGAAAGAAGATTTTCTGCTGAATCTGAAAGAGTTATACGTCCGTTTTCCATAACGTAGCCCCTGTGAGCAGCCTTCAGCGCCAGATTCGCATTCTGTTCCACAAGGAAAATGGTGGTTTGATTCTCGATATTTATTTTCTTTATGATCTCAAATAGTTGCTTTACTATAAGAGGGGCCAGTCCCAAAGATGGTTCATCAAGCAGCAAAAGCGTCGGCCTTGCCATTATTGCTCTTGAAATGGCAAGCATCTGCTGTTCACCCCCGCTTAATGTTTTGCCGACCTGATTCCTCCTTTGACCAAGTATGGGAAAAAGGTCGAAAATATATTCCATGTCCTTTTTTATATTTTTGCTGTCTGTCCTTAAAAAAGCTCCCATATCCAGATTCTCCGAAACCGTTAAATATGGAAAAATT
>JAHIKR010000357.1 GCA_018897415.1 Pseudomonadota bacterium | reverse complement strand
TTCATGAGCTAAACAACAGTTAAATTCGGGTAATGACGAGCTCAAAAATAGCGGGGTTATACCGAAGTATATCTGGAGTGAAAACGGAAACAAGGACTGGCTTATATATTATTGGCCAGGAGAAAGAGCTAAAGAAGAGATGAAAAAGGGAAAGATAAAGAGTATTAATAATCGGGCGAAAGAATATCTACCAGGACAAAAAGAGGAAGCAATGAAATAGGATATAGGGTCAAATCTTTATTCTTGACAGTTAATCAAATTATTTGTCAAGAATAAAGATTTGACCCCAAGAATTTGACCAGGGGTACCTAGCGTGAAGACTGCAGGAATCGGATGTCACTTTGATCCTTTTATTGCTGCTCGGAGGGCTTTAACTGAGTGTGCTCAGTCTGCTAGCTTTTGGCTACACCGTTATCTGAATGGTCAGATAGCTGAAGGGAAGATTTTCCACCCACCTTTATATTTTGGTAGCCATTACAGTGTGAACTGCAATCCTATACGGCTGCAAGAGATTGAAAATAGGTCGACAGGTGATGTAAATATTGATTTAAAGCTGTTATTGGATCTACTCAAAGAAGTTGCTTCTCGTATCATTTATGTAGATTTAACTAGAGAAGATTTTCCATTCCCTTGTGCTAGACTTTTGATTCCAAACTTTGAGGACCTTTTGATCGGAGATGAAACTGTAACTAAAACTAAAGAACGGGCAGAAATTGCCAGAAAAGCAGTTGATGAATACATCAAAAATATAAGTTTAGAAGAAGGAGTTTAGGAAAATGAGCAAGCAAATAGCAGTTCAATGCAGCGACCTTTCAAAGGTTTATACAGGAGGAGTGGAAGCTTTAAAAAAGGTTTCGCTTAATCTGGAAAAAGGTAAAATCCATATTATCATCGGACCAAATGGTGCAGGAAAAACCACTTTCTTACAGATTGCCACCACTGAGTTATCACCAACTAGCGGGAGGATGACCCTATTTGGCCATGATGTAATGAAAGATAAGGAGGTTATCACCAGGCTCATCGGTGTAATGCCACAACAAGCTCTAATGTACAAGCAGTTGACAGCCTGGGAACATATTTACTTCTTTACCTTATTAAAAGGCTTTAGCCGTACTGAGGCAACAAAGGAGACAGAAAGGTTTTTAAAACTGCTTAATCTCTATGACCGTCGCAATGACGAACTCTACCAATTTTCTGGCGGGATGATTAATGCGGTTAATCTTGCTCAGGCTATTGCTGGTGACCCCGAGGTTCTTTTCTTAGATGAGCCTACTATCGGGCTTGACCCGAAGCGACGGAGGATTGTCTGGGATTACATCTTAAAGATGCATGGTGAGAAAACCGTAATTCTCACAACCCAGTATTTAGACGAAGCCTGTGAATTGGCTGACAACGTTGTCGTCTTCAACAAAGGTAAAGTAATACACGAAGGGAATATTGAATCAATTATCAATAAACTCGGCTATGAACTCAAGCTTGAGATCCCGCGCAGTGAGGAGAACCTTGCAATCGTCAACAGGATTGAAAAACACTTCTTTGCAGAACAGAATGATAAGATTGTCCTTTGGGTCAAGGATGGCAAAATGGCTATCCAGCGTCTTGTTGAGGCAAATATTGACCTGTCAAGTATTGCCATCCAACGCGCGACGCTTGAAGAAGCTTATCTAAATATGATTGAAGATTAAGCTAAAATCTGTATTTGAAGGGGTGTTAAACATGTTTACAAATATCATCACAATTACCAAAATATTTACAAAATATGCTAGAAACAACCTTGGTTTTTACTTTTTAGGAGTAGTATTCTTTCCCTTATCGCTTTTAATCCCGTTGATTATCCTGGTTGACGCAGCAAACCGGGCAGACATTTTTATTGGTTCAGCTATTTGTGCTACGACGATTATGACCATAACAGATATCAGTGATATCATTTCACATGACAAATACGCAAATTCCATCAGCTTTTTTATAACCCGTCCGGTTAAACCCTATCAGTATATTTTAGGTGTCGGCTTAAGTACATTATTTTATAACCTTATTGGTGTAGTTGTTATCTTTTCTTTTGGAATTCTTTTCCTGGATTTTTCCGTTAACATTCTTCAACTTTTAGGAGTCTTTGTCGTCATTTTTATTGGCTGGTTTATATCGTGTTCGCTTGGGTTTATAATTGGGATGTGGGGTCCGCGGGACCCACGGATGAATAGTAGTCTTGCCAGTATGATTGCCTATGTGCTGACATTCCTTGCTCCAGTATATTACCCAATTTCAGCTCTGCCTGCCTTTTTGCAGAAACTGTCTTACCTATTTTACACTACAAGTTTGTCTCTGATTGGTAAAAACCTGATCAGGCACGATTGGATACATATGGTCAATGTCTATATAATTCTTATCTATCTTGCGATAAGTCTTGTAATCTTATTTAAAGTTACTC
>JAHIKR010000356.1 GCA_018897415.1 Pseudomonadota bacterium | reverse complement strand
TTATTATCTTTCAAAATGCTAATCCGTGAACTAATTTTTTGACAGGAGTAACAAAATTTTCAAGATATTTTATCTTTAACTTATATCCTATTTATCCTTTTTAATTCAGAATTTAATCGTTGTTTCCGTAAGTTGCCTTATCTTCAGCAACCGCTGCCTGTTTTGGACGCTTAGGCAGTTGAATATCTATATGAACCTTTGCCCCCAGAACCTCAGCGACTCTGCGCAACATGCTCAAGGAGTGACCCTCGTACGATGTTGATTCAAGACGGCTGATCTGCTGTTGAGACGTTCCCACCCTTTGAGCTAATTCCTTCTGAGACAAACCAGCCTTTTTACGCAAAGCAGCTAATTGCAAAGCCACGTCCCAGGCATCACCGGCCTTTTGGTAGCGCCTGGCAAAATCAGGATTTTTCAACTGCTTTTCAAGGTATCGGTCAAAATTGGTTTTTCGTTTCATACTGGATTTCTCTCCAACCAATCACGTTTTCTATCCAAAGCAACCTTACGATCTTTTGAGGGAATCTTCATTGCTTTGCTTCGAATCCCATGCAAAGCAATAATCCTCTTCCCCTTCATAAAAAAATACAGTACACGGGAGTTCAACTTGCCCACATGTCTCAGCTCAAAAAGATCATCACCAATATGCTTTGAAAGAGGTGGTCTGTGATAATGCCTGCTTTGAAGTTTAGTTAGACCGGCCATTACTGCTGCAAAATCGCCAGGATCCGATTCCTTAAGGTCATCAAGAAACTCCAGTACAGGACATCGCCCTGAACCTGTTTCATAAAACTCTATAGAAAATTCCATAATTAGTCAACATCAATATTGATGTATTTTTTGACTGAACTAACAGGATTGTCTGTTTTTTGTCCTGCTGTGGGATTCAAAGTCAAATTCTCCCCTGGATCGCACTGATTCAATTATTTCATAGCTTTTTCGATCGACATTCAACCCGACCAGAATTCTGATTTTGTCAATGGATTCAAAGGATTCGCATAATTGATGAAAGCCGCTGGTGCGGAAATATCCCACTAAAACATCAAAGTATTGGACGTGCTTCAGTGTCTTTTTAAATCGATCAAGCATTGTGTAGCCTGGTTCATTTGTGAAAAAGGTTGTGTCGGTAATCATCTTACTCTTTTCTATCGTATTAAGTAGTGTCCATCCAGAAATATGGTCCGTCCTTTGGGATTTTAAATATAAAATTCCAATATCATGCACACAATCCAGGGTCAAACCACAAATTTTCTTGCCCGGATACGCCTTAAAAGCAAATTCAAGGGAGCGCTGAATGAAAGAGGACAGGGATATAACAGCTTAGATTGTTATTGAATATATTATATTTGCATGATATTTTTATTATATTATAATTTTGCCACAATAGACATTAATACGCATCAGAAATTTATTGATCGATAATCTAAAAACCCTGTTTGCAAAAATTTTAGGCGCTTTTCATGGATATGAAAAATGACATTGGGGACGGCGAATTTTAAATAAGAAGATAATGAGATGAAAAGACTTTCGGAATGGCCACATGGGACATCAGAAAAAAAGCTTTTAGAAAGATGCCGCAATATTGTAACCGGTATAGAACCTGAGGCGGAAGTCTTCCTGTATGGATCACGTGCGAGAGGAGAGGCGGGGCAGGAGTATGAATCTGATGTAATTCTAAGTGTTCATATTTATGAAAAGAGTTTTTTTCAGAGCCCATTGGGGCAGGTCATGCCACTTTTCAACCATGTGAGAGCCGAAGGGATACGAATATAAAAGGAGGCGTGCAAAATGATCCAGATTGATAGCCCAATATTAAAGAGTATAGTTTCTCGAATCGCTGAGACCGTTCAGCCGGATAAGATTATCCTTTTGGGGTCTCGTGCTCGAGGCGATGCTCGAAACAGTAGCGATTTTGATATCATGGTAATCAAAAAAAATGTTCCTCATAGACGCAGGTTAGCTCAGGAAATCCATCGGCTTTTGCACGGTATTCCTGCCGGGGTTGATATAATCGTTGAGACTCCGGAACATCTGAAAGAGGTTCAAAACAGGCCGGGACTGGTTTACGAAACTATTTTTTCTGAGGGGCGTTGAGCGGCTTTACTTTTGAGCTATTCTTTGTCTCAGCCAGTCAATCCATGGGGTAAAGCCATCTCCTGTTTTTGCTGATAATTCAAAAACAGGCATTCCAGGATGTACTTGCCTGATATTGTTTAAAACCTCTTTTTTATTATAATCCAGATAAGGAAGCAGATCTATTTTGTTTAATATGGCTGCGTCACAGACTCGGAACATAAGGGGATATTTTACAGGCTTATCTTCTCCTTCTGTCACACTGAGGACAACAATTTTTGCGTCTTCGCCGATGTCAAATTCAGCAGGACATACCAGATTCCCAACATTTTCCACGATCAGCAGATCAATAGCATCAAGGTCAAGATTGCCTGCGGCTTTTTCTACAACATGGGCGGCAAGGTGACAGTCGCCGCCAAACTCGTCTGTATTTATCTGGACAACAGATACACCTGTTTTGGCAAGCCGGTTTGCGTCATTAGTAGTACAGATATCTCCCGCAATGACAGCGCTTTTTATTTCAGGTATTATATAAGACAGGGTCTTTTCAAGGGTGGTTGTTTTACCTGATCCAGGCGAGCTCATTACATTAAGAACAAAAACCTCTTTTTCCGCAAACATTTTCCTGTTCTGTTCGGCCATTGCATTATTAACATCAAGAACCTTTCGAATAACCTTTATTTCCATGATATATCCTTATCAAATTTGCATTGTTATTTTCATGTTGTATCTGGGTCGGCTACTTCTATTGAAACCACATCCAGTTCCTGTCCTGAGATGATCTTTATTGAACCGCTTTTGCATTTTTTACAAACAAATACAGGTTTATTTATTGTCCACACAATATTACACTCCATGCACCTAACGACAACTGGAATCTCTTCAATATTGAGCTCTGCGCCGGCAAGTGGGGTATCCTTGGACAGAATTTCAAAACAGAACCGAAGGCTATCAGGCACAACCGAAGACATTTGGCCTATTTTTAGATTAATTTTTTCAACAGGTATATTCTCCAGGTCATCGGGTATTGAAGAGGTGGCGATCTCAATTATCTGTTTTGCAATTCCCATTTCATGCATAATTAAAAAAGCCTTTTAAATTTTTTCTATGCCATCCTGATAAAATATTTTTATATCATTAAGCACAGCTTCAAGTCGACCCTAAAATTTTCCTGAAGGGGAAATTATAATAAATAGACGTTATATATAGTAATTGAGAACGATTATCTTTTAAAACAGATTGGAAACCATCATGTAAGTTCGAACATGATTGTTATTTCTAATAGGATTGGCCCCTTGAATAGATTTTTGGGTGGTCTTGGAAATGGTGAGGGTTATACCAATAAATCCTCCCGTAAAACCTCTAATAATGTGTCTGCCTTGAGATCCTCGATCTTGAAATATCCGGCCCCCATTTGGACAGATAATTGATAAGCCCGTCCAAGGGATATCAGGCCTGCTTTTTCAACATCAAGCACGGCTGTATTGACTCGGGTATCATTTTTTATCTCCTCGGCCATCTCCATAGCTTCGGAGAGAGGTTTTCCACCATAGTGACTCACATTGGCCTTGCCATCAGAGATAAGTATAAGCAATGGATAGATATTAGGGTCTTTTCTGAAATAGCTTTGAATAATCTGGTAGCCGAGAGATATCCCATGGTAAAGCGGCGTTTTGCCCCCAGTGGGAAGCTCTTCTAACAGTTTATGAGCGAGTTCTATACTGCTGGTTGGGGGAAGGAGTACCTCGGCATGCTCTCCCTTAAAAGCTACCAAAGCGACTTTATCCCTTTTCTGATAAGCATTCAGAAGAAGCGACAGGATAGCCCCCTTTGTTTCGATCATACGCTTGCCGGCCCCCATAGAACCACTGGCATCCACAACAAAAACAATAAAATTTCCTACCCGTTTCTCTCTTATTTTTTCCCTGATATCGCTTTCTTCAACGGCTATAGCCACATCTTGTCTATTTCTCCGTTGCTGATATGGGGCGGCTGCTCTCAAGGTAGCATCCAGGGCAAGGTCATTCGTCTTCCTCTGCATAGTACTCATGATATACCTGCCCGCCCTTGAAGATGTCCTTGCCCGGCTTCTCCTCCCCGAACCCTTTCGGAGCATCCGATCTCTTTCCATCGGCATTTTTTTACCCTAAAAGTATCTCCCGCAGGAAAAACGCTTTCAAGCGTCGGAATATGGGATAGATTATTTTTCGATTCCTCTTGTTCCTTCTCTGTCCCCCATTTCTCCTCTTCTCTCCCTG
>JAHIKR010000355.1 GCA_018897415.1 Pseudomonadota bacterium | reverse complement strand
TTTTTCTTCCAGTAGCCAAAAGATCTTGAACTCAACCCGTTCCGGCGGCAATATTCTGCCTGGCTTATATCCGTCTTCTCCCAGGAAGTTATATGCGTTCGCCAGAATGTTCTCTTTTGTTCCAGGGTGTGCTTTGCTTTTGTCATAATGAACATCCACCTTTTATAAGTTTCGGTTCAATATGACATGGATGCTTGGCTATGTGAAGATGCGGTTTATTGAGCGCTTACGAATTTATTTGATATCTAATTGGACACTTGTTGATTTTGTCTTTATAAAAACATGATATAGGCATACACGGCTTTAGTCTGGCTGAAAATGTCGGGTGCGAAACTAGAGGGTCAATTACTCATGTAATATTGTATTCATTAAATACTGCAATAATTTGCTCATCATTTGCTACTTTATTTATACTTAACAAGCCTGTTTCGTCTGAACTGGGTAAGGTGGGAAAATCTTTATGATCTCTAATTTTTCTTACCAAAGTATTATTTAACATAGACATTGCCTTAAACCAAATATCATCGCCAGTTGGTGCCAGTTTTTTAAACGCCTCTTCATTAAACACTTCTCTGCTTAAGGATTCAAGAGGGTATAAAATACCATCCTTTCCTGTAGGGAAGCAATACCTACCATTCTCATCTGATTCAAAGGACTTCCATTTCGCATAGAGCACAAAAGAACCATCATTATTTTTCTGCATTTTAGTTCCTCTATAACAGCAAATATGATGTGGATTTTCCAAGTACATATCAAATAATCTCTTTAACCAATCTCTGGGGTAAAAAGTATCATCATCAGCGGTTACAATTACTCCTTCATATTTCATCAAAGATGGAATTAATTTTCTATATGATCCTATATTTTTAGTCCATGCGATCTCGAATATACTCTTCGATTGCATCTTTTTTAATTTAGCTGGTATATCAATTTCATTTACTCCTTCATCCTTCAAATATGGTTCCAGCGAAACCCACAACACGACCCTCTCAGGAATATAAGATTGATTTAATAGAGTTCTAATAACCTTTGATATTTGGTGAATACGAAATGATGTTGTTGTTAGACTTACAGTAACTTCTATACCAAATTCATCTTTTATAGATATCCTCTTTCTAAAAAACATGTTATTACGCATATAATCATCAAACAACTCACGTAAAAAACTTTTAACGTACTGCATTTTTTTTATCATTTTGTTCATTTTTTTTGCGTTATTTGCCCGATTAGAATCAAGTCTGCTTTTCAATGCAAATTACAAAAGTATAACATTGAACTCCTCAAATAATGCTTATTTTCTTATTTTTAAAAGGGTTTTACATTTGCAATTTCTTAAATACAAAATAAATAATCGAAGACCATGAATTTATTCATATCCAACATTCTGTACTGAGCTTGGTAAAGGTCCAATATATTCTGTACTAAAAACAATATTGTCTATATAATAGGAAATGTCATGCTCAGTCGAGCAGTTAAATGAATTATCTCCAAAACCAAAAAGGTTCATACCCCCATCTGATTGTACGTTAATCCAGTTTTCTCCATGAAAGACGGAATTACCTTTCCCAGCATAATGTCCGTCTAACCAAATCTCAAAGATACCATTCGGGGTACCCGGAGGTTCAACCGTTGAAAGTTTCCAGTGAAATTCAATACAATGCCATGTTTGCGGATTCATAAAATCACCAGCATTTGTTGGGTGATTTTTATCGTATATAGGCCCGCAAACATGGGTTTGATCCGCAGCACCGGGTAGAGGAGAAATATACGCCCAAGTCCGATCTGTAGGGAACCCCCATATTCCTCGATTATCTGTTTCATTCCCTGTTTTCCAATCTATCCGAGTCGAAATCATGCCAAAACCTGGTACAATAGAATCTCCAAAAGCACTTCCGGAACCACTCTGAGGAACAAATGTCCCGTCATAGGTGTCGGGATGGACATAGTAACCACCTTGATATGGTTTTAATGCATTAAAGTTTACCCCCTGAAAATTTCTCATCATTTTATATTCAAGATGAGCCATATTATACCAGCCATATTTGTCATCTCCGCTATCATCAAATTTAAAGTAATATCGAAGATAAATTTCATTATACCCTTCTGCTCCCAGCCATTTAGAAATAGATGCCTTAGGCAATGCACCACATGTAGCAGCAGGATAAGTTATTTTAAAGCAAGGTGAACCGTTCACTCCTTCTCCTGTAACAATTCTAACATCAGTGCCCCAATTATCAGTATGCCATCCATTCCAACTGTTATCGAAAGTCCTTTGACCGTTCGGCATATAGGAAAGTGGATAATCAGTATAACCTCCAACGGTACAACTGCCACCAATGTCTTTCGTGCAGGGCCAGAACGCAGTTGGTTGATCAGGAACCCATTCATTTGTATAACCATCAAAATCTTCTCGAAAGATTACTTCAGCAGATGATTCGGAAACCAATGATACCATGCTAATCAATGAAATAAGAACTATTAATAAAACAAATCTTTTCGAAAGCATAATTAATCCCCCTTATAGTTTTTTTGTCATAAAGGATTTACCGTTCTAATTGTTACCAATGCCGGATTTTGTTCAACCGAGTGGATAATCTCATAAAAGCTATGTATTACCAGGGAAAGAGCCCATCATCGGCCTGCAAATAATCGCAACATGCTGAATCCTCTGGCAAAACTATACACCATCCATACGATAACAAGCTTCAGAAATGGCAAAGGGCTTCTTAATCGCCAACAAACAATTAATGCCTTTAGTAGTGGAAAGATGCAGGATAGAACGCATAGAGCAACTACCGCAACGGTTTGTTTTAAGATGATTGAAACAGGAAATACGAATATGAAACTCGTATAAAAAAATGAGATAGCATGGCTTGGAAACTCTTGCAATATGAAACCATGCGCACGTAAGCCGTCAAAGTTACCCATACCTCTCCAACTTTCCTTCAAAAAAAGCTGCCATAGGGTTTTAGCCTCACCTAAATGGACAGCACCTATTGATTTGTCAGCAATTATTTTGTAACGTTTACTTAAGCGATACCCCAAGTCGACATCCTCGCAAGTTACCAATTTTTCATTGAATCCACCTATTTCTTTAAAAATATTGGCGGGTATAATCATATTCATTGACGCTATCCATTTTCTGTATTCTCTTTCGGGTCGCATACTAATTTGCAAATGCCACGTTTGCTCAACCCATGTTGAGTTATCTGGTATTTTAGGACTGCTGCCAACACAGCCAACTATTGGGGAGTTTAATAATTTTAACGCATTATTTAGCCATTGCTTTTCTACTAATACATCTGCATCAACAAAGGCCAATATTTCCCCGCAAGCCTTGTCCGCACCGTAATTTCGAAGCTTTGATATATTAGCCGCTGGCATAGAAAAGACCCTTGCACCGAACTTCTTTGCAATGCTCACAGTTTCGTCAACAGACCCATTATCTATTACAATAACCTCATAACGTTGTGGCGAAAAATCAATTTTGATTAACGCACTTAGACAGTTACCAATAATTTCAGCTTCGTTCTTTGCCGGTATTATGATTGAGACCAATGGGTTATTTGTTATAAATGCAGTCATAATCTAACCAGTGTTTTTGGAAAAAGAATCAAAAGAATTTAAAACTCAGGCACAATTGTTGAATTTACCCATTTGAATTTTCCACTTTTTGTTCTTGGAATTAAATCTACATACTCAACCTTAATTGTAATTTCGCTTCCAAGCCTTTCGTTAAAAGCAGAAATTAAGGCGGCTTCATCTTGCCGGGTATAATTGCTGGTCTTTACAATCTTGACAAGCAATTGATCGATTTTGTTTTGAATGATTTGTGATTCAACAATATTTCGCATTGGTTTAAAGGGGTGGGTTAGAACTGATGGGGAAATCAGCCTTCCATCAGGAAGTGTTACTATACTCTCATTTTTTGTTGCAACATCGTCCATCAACGGAAATCCCCTACCACAACTACATACCTTTGCTTTCAAAGAACATGAATCATTTGTCTGATAGCGTATCAAAGGCATAGCAAAATTGTGCAGACTAGTAGCCACAATTCGCCCCAACTTTTCTTTTTCAACGGGTTTATTCTTACTATCCAGAAACTCAATAATACCATAATCCATGTTAAGATGTTTTCCTTCATGTTTTTCGCATTCTGTTGCAAAAACAGCTCTTTCAGCCATGCCATAGAAATCAAATATCTTACAACAAAATGCTTTTTCTATAGCTTCTTGCTGGTAATCAAATAATGTCTCAGAAGAAGTCAAAACAGCATCTAACGGAAAGGTCGTATTCTTTTTGTTCAGATGCATCGCAAGAATGTAGACAGTGGACGGATAACCTTCGACAAACTTAATGTTATCCTTTTTTAATTTATCAAAATAATATGGCATATTATCATTCGTTAAATGAAATGATGAAAGAAAAAGCTGATTGTTTATGTAATTTTTGCGCCAGAATGGCGGTTTGTTCTGTTTTATTGGGACAATTACTCTTCCCTGAATAGATGCATACGGTATTCCATATTTCAACCCCGCCCAGTATTTTTGACGCCAATCAGCCACATGATGAACAACACATGTTTTCACATCATAGCATACATCGAGAGGCGAACCTGTTGTTCCACTAGTATGCCCATGTCTCAAATAAATCCCTTTTAACTTTGGAGAAATTAATTGCTGATAATTATTTTTAATGTGTTCTCTTGTCAGAATAGGTAATTTAGGTAGATCTTTTACAGTTTTTATATCTCTTGGCACAAGGTGCAACTGTCGCATTATATCTCTATAATATGGAACTGTTTCATATGCATGGTTAATCAAAAGTTGCAATTTTTCATTTTGATAATGCTCAAGGTCTGATTCAGATAACCATTGATTCTTGTCGAACTCTGCAAAAAGGCTCCAAAATTTTTTCCCATATCTCTCCAGATAAAGTTCAAAAGCTTTGGCGTTTAAAACAAATGATTGAAAAAATACTGGACTTTTCTGGTAAATTGTCTCAAGCAGACCCATATTCTCACATTATCTTCAAATTAATTTTGTCATTGTCCGACATTGATAATTGCTCATATTAGCTTTTTTGCTGAAACTTACAATAACCGACCATGCAAGAAATTGTGCCGCAGGGATCTTATTAAAAAGGCGCTTTTCAATAACTTCTAACAAATCAAGAAGTTTATTAAAATATGTTGTATTAGCAAATGGTACGGCAAAAAGTGTAAGCAACTGATAACATTCATACTCCACTTTTTTAAAATATTTTCTTGCCATGTTGAAATCCTTTATTAATAAGGGATGTTCATCAATTGTTCTACTATACGGTGTCAACCGGCGATATAAATTTATCAATGGATTATGACCAAGCGGTTCAAGGAAAACAGCTTTGCTTTCCAGTTTAAGTACTTTATGAAGCTGGCTATATGCACGCTCCAGATCTAAATGATGCAATATTGCTGACCCGCATATTATATCAAAATATTCCTTAGGAAACTCAAGATCTTCTGCGTTCATAACCTTAAAACAAAGTTTTCCTTTAATATCTTTCAGGTTGGAACTCTTTTTGATAGCATTTTTAACCGCAACTTCGGAAATATCTATGCCAACTACCTCGGCCCCCTTTTTTGCTAATTCGAATGCTAAACTTCCTTTTCCACAACCGTACTCAAGAACTCTAACCGGTTTTTCTTCAATTTTTGAAAACACAATGTTACGATAATCTGAAAAACTTCTGCGAGCTATTGAATAAAATATCGAAGTACTACTCCGAATGTTGATATTTTTTTTAAATAGCTGATCGTGAAATGCCTTTTCTCTTTCCAAACGTTTTTTACTGTCTAATTTCATTCGATATTATACCATCGTATAACATATTGAAAATTCAATTATTTTATCCGAACCGCTCGTAATTTTGATATAATGCGCCATTTAACATACTGGAATTCTCTATTAATACATTTCAATATATGCTCATTGAAATTAAAGGACTTTTTGTATCTGGAAACATCTATATCAATCAAATTTTTCATAATAGACGATGAATATGTCCGGTTGTCATTCATAAAGCCATTTAACAACATTAACACAATTGGTCGGGTCAAATCTTTTGTTTCAAACTCATACAGATATTTAAGCGCTTCCTGAAAAAAATACTCAGCTTTTTCTATAAACACCTGGTTCAAGCGTGAATCAGCATATTTTGAAGCAAAAAGGAGCGCATTGCATTTGCGAATATCCTGTGCTGCCCAAGTTTCATTAGGATACTCCAGTTTTTCAGGTTTTTCAAGATAGGGGTATTCATTTTCAACCATCCATTTCCCGTAATTAACCAGGCTTTTTACACCATATTGAAACATAAAATCTAACTGGTTGTTTTCAATTTTTAAATCAAGATATTTCCCCAGAGCCTGAAAAAAAATGGTATACATCCATCTGTTTTCTGCATCAAGAAGATCACGTTTATGAATATCATCATCCGGATGGACACACGCGCAAATAAGATCTTCGGCTTTTTCAAGAAACATACTGTCATTTGTGAGTACATAGGCATCAAGTAATGTATTTAAGGAATTTCCGCTTGCCCTCCCTGGCCCGTCAAGCCCATACACTTTGTCATACTGCACAAGTTCACGTCTGCTGATCATACTTTTTAGCGCCGAGCTGGTTTTTTTTATCATGCTGATAATTTTATTTGTCAAAGTGCCAGCCATATCAATGCTATTAACAATAAATGACGCGAGGTCAATAACAGCCGTTTTTGATAATTGATCACCTGTTAAATAATAATGATAGATAAAACCGGAAGAATAGTTATGAGACTGTGACGGACCGCCACCATAATTTGCCAGATCCCTGTATTTGGCATGCCTTATTGAAGAGCATCTGTGTGTAGCGGTTTGTGCATCAAGATAATGTTCAGTATGCCAGAAAAGGCCATGGTTAAATTCAGGACGGTCATCATCTGTATGATAAATATCTATATCTTTTACATGGTCGCAAAGCTGGTCAGCCAGAATGAACCATTTTGCATCACCGCTCCTTACAAATTGCATTAAAGCGCCATATATGCAATCGTACTGATTATTGTAATGAGAAATAAAAGGTTCAGTGCCTTTGTGTCCAACTGCTTCATGATCTGCATAGAACTCCCCGAAATTTCTCCAGCCATATTCATCAATAATTTCACGCCTGTGAAAGAAGGTGTTGCTTCCGTTTATAGCTGTATTTATTAATCCTATTAATTCCTTATTGGGATCTTCAATTTCCGGAATCAGATAATAGAAAGCCTTTGATTTAGCATACCATTCAGGGGTTGCGCGTGGTATAAGCGGAGTTTGTATCCAATCCAGGCGATAATTTTCACTATCAGATTTCCCAAAATTAAGGAAAACAGTGTGGGTTTTCTGTTCTCCGCCTTGCAACTCGAAAACGTCATCGAAATGCTTGGGAAACAGTCGTATTGCGATGGTGTTGTCCTCGGCCTCAAGGCCCTTTGGAAAATTTTGCCAGAAGTACTGGACAGAAGCAGCTATTTTCTTTTTTTCATCAGAAATAGAAATGACAGGGTTTGCCCGAAGCCCTTCACTTTTCAACTTCCCATTCTCGTAAATTCGATAACCTCTGAAGGAATTCTTGACCTCATTGTTCCGGTTTACATGATTTCTGCTTTTCCAGTTTTCACCACCACTACTGTCTTGATAAATGAGCAAATGGCTTCCGCCATTTAGCTCATAGCTCTCAGCTCTTAGTTCATGGGCATTCTTAGTTGATAGGTCATCATTTAGCGGGGTAAAGCTTCCTGGATCTTTTGCTGTGAGCTGTGAGCTGTGAGCTGTGAGCTTATTCTGATAGTCCATGGGGACGGGGTCTTCGTATAGCTGATACGAGATTGACGGTGGTCCGTTGTTGGTGTTCAGGGCAGTATGGATGGAGAGGTCCTTGAAAAAGATTGAGCCCGGATCGCCGAGATCCCACAGGCCACCAGGGTGTTTAGCTGCTCGTGGATTCAGTATGGTAAATTCTATTTTGACGAGAGAGCTGTTTGCAAACAAGTGCACCCTGGAAAAGAAGGCAGCAAAACTTGATTTGGGGGACGTTCTGAATTCACCTTCCACCTTTAGGGTAGTTCTCAATGGTCCTTTGGTTTCAAAAAACATGTTGTTTATGCGCGGTTCATATTCAGCGCCTGATACGTCGGTCAATACGATTCGGCTTTTTGTGCCATCCACTATTTTATTGTCGCCAATGACAACGCGGTCAAGGGGCTTTAACACTTGGGTATTTACGAAGAAAGATGCGGTTCCTGTATCGACCCGAAGGTGGTCTTGACCTTCCTCCGTGGATATGTGGCATCGTTTATCTGCGGTGGCTTCTGGTTTGTTCCTGGTTAAGGTTAACTTCAGTTCCTTCGTGGTTTTAGCTCTTACGGAGGCCTGAAAGTCAAGGAGGACCCATTTCAAGCTATCGTCATGCCAAGTGGCGAGGACCTGGGTTTGAAGGGGGAGATGGCCAGCGTCGGGATCAACTATGCACAACCCTGAAGTATCAGTCAGCAAGCCCTTAGGAAAGGGTATACCGACAGTGACCGGTTCGTTGGTTCGGTCAATGCCAGCAGTCTCTTCTATGATTATGGGAACATGTAAGCTCATAGCTGATGGCAAATTTAGATGGTTTTTATCATGGGTTTTCGTTCAGGCGCTACTTAAGCTTTTTCTGCGACAAAAAAGTAATCTGAACATAACAATTCTTCGTCAGGTAGATCACAAAAACAGCACGTTAATTCAGATTTTATGGATTTTAATTCCTCCTGTAAAAATTCATTCAGAGATTCCTCGTAAAGTATTTTAAAAGAATAATAATCCAATATCTCTTTATATTTGTTTCTCCTCCATCGATTTGGATAACCCTTTTGGCTTGTCATAAGATACCACGTTAAAGGAGAGTGACATAAAAAATCTAGAGGGACTCTTAAATGAGTCCCGTGTGACGTCAGATCAACTTTGTGAATCATAATGCCGCGTGATTTTAAATTCTGGTGCATATTTTTAAAAGTTTTCTCCAGACTGTTGCAATGCTCAAGAACAGCTCTTGAGACAATTATATCTGCCTTTTCTGGGACTAAAAATACTCCATCTTTAGCCCATATATAGATAATATCTTTGTTAATGATATCGTCCCACGTTTTCCTTCCAGCATAACTATTATTATGATTTAATAACATTTTGTTATAGAGGTTCAAGTATTTCTTCTCACTTGCTAAAGGGAACCTGTCAATGCAATACACACGCTTTGCACCATGACACAGGAATAGCAAAGGTACCCCCAAAAAATCACCCGGGCCGTACTCAACAATAATCTTGTCTTGAAAAAAAGGAGAGATATTATCCTTTACCTTATTGAGAACTCTCAGATAATCGTCAAAAACCTTGATGCAGTATTTTTCTAGCTCGTAATCTTTATTATAATCTCCACCTCTCCCTGTTTCATGAGTCAATTTCATGAATAACTTTGGCGCCAATAGTGCCAATATGTTTGATAATATACCTCGAATAATTGTTGTTACCTTAATACGCAACAAACCCCCTTTCAGTCTGAAATAAATCTCAAGCAACACGGTCATAGATCGCCTGATAAGAACTCACCATCTTGTCTACGGTGAAGTTCTCTTCGAACCTTCTTCTGCCCGCTTTCCCCATTTTCTTCATCAAATCTTCATTTCTGAAAAGTGTGCAGATTTTTTCTGCCAGGGTTATTTCATCATTACTCGGAATGATAAATCCGGTCTCCCCATCCATAACAATCTCTGGATTGCCCCCCACATCCGTCGCAACGCAGGGCAAACCAGTTGCCATAGCCTCCAGGAGTGTCATAGCCGTTCCTTCGCTGAGCGACGTAAGCAGGAAGATATCCATAGTCTTATAGAACAGATGAGTATCTTCTCGGAATCCCGTAAAGATCACCCGAGAAGAAAGCTTAAGCTCTGACGCAAGCAACTCAAGGGTTTCTCGCTCCGGGCCATCTCCGACAATGATCAGAAAGGTATCAGGATAGGTGTGGTGAACGATTTTCAAGGCATTGATCATCATTTTGTGATTCTTTATATGATCCAGGCGGGCCACAGTGCCTATAACTTGAGCTTTCTCGGGTATCCCAAGAAACTGCCTTTTTGAATTAGTAGAAACAGACCTGACATATTCCGTGTCGTCAATTCCATTATAAACTACTCTTATTTTGTGCTTTGGAAAGTTTTCAAAGTTAACAAGCGCTTCACGCGTTGCCGATGAGATGGCAGTGATATAATCCGTGTAAAGATTGAGCAAGGGGTTTGCCAGGACCCTTTTGAGCTTTCGTTGATCAGGATGAAACCTTCCGTGTTCAGTAAAAATGACCTTACATGGGGTGAATGCTGCACCTAATACACCATAAACATACGGTGTGTATTGGTGGCAATGAAGCACATCGACATTATGGCGAATAATATAGTGATAAATTTGACTTATCAGGGAGAGATCGAATCCGGGTTTTCTGTTCAGGGCAGTTATTTGATAGCCTTTTTTTTGTAGTTGTATCCCAAAAGGGCCAATAGGTTGATCGAGACAGAGGATTGATACATCATATTTCGATGACTCTGCATTTTCAATGAGGTTGCAAATGACCTGCTCAGCGCCACCTATCCTCATATCAAAGGTTACATGCACAATTCTCTTTCGATCAGGGCTCATAGATTATAGGTGATAGCTCAGAGGTAACAGCTGATAGACTACAACCACGCAGGGACACGGATTGACGGAAAAGCACTAATATCTGTAAGTATCAGCGCTAATCCGTAGTTAAATTAAGGAGATCATCGAATGCTTTGAGATTCTTTTCCCACGAATAATGCCGCCGGATATTCTCCACAGCTCTTTTCCCCATTTCTTTCCTTCTGTCTGGCTCCTTGAGTAAACTAATTACCTCATTAGCAAAGCTTACCTCGCCGTCTGCAATCGCAATATCAATATTATTGTGACAAATAATGCCACCACTTGCATTTGAAGTAGCAACTACGGCATTTCCGGTGGCCATTGCTTCCAGAACCTTATTTTGTAGCCCGCAGGCTATTTTGAGGGGGGTTACACAAACGTCTGCCATCCAATAGTATTTTCTTATGTCATGCACATAACCGGTTACAATCACCCCGTCAATTCCAGACAGATTCCTCACCATATTAGTTGGCCTGCTGCCAACAATATAGAATTGTGCTTGGGGAAGCTCAGCCCTAATTTTCGGAAAAATACTTTTGCAGAACCATTTTACACCATTCTCATTGGCAAAATAGTCCATAACGCCGGTAAACAACAGAATAGGTTTCTGGTTTCTGGTTTCTGGTTGCTGGTTAATATCCGATTGATACGGGGAAAAGTATTCATAGTCAACACCGTTTGGGATGACATGAATATTCCTGGCCTTAGGATAGAGCTTCTTGAATACTTCTACTTCTCGTTGGGAAATGAAGATTGAATGATGAAATGATCGATTGATCTTGACTTCGTACTTGAACAGTCGTTTGTTTTCTATTTCGTAAATCAGGTTTAAGGGGGGGCTGGCGTACCTGGCATATTGTAGCCATTTGTTAGAGTCCAGGTCCACATAGTCAATAATGAGTTTGGTATTGGGCAAACCCGCTTTTTTGTATAAGGGATTGCGGAATATATATTCGGCCATACTGGAGCAAAAACAGATGACAGCATCAATATTCTTTTCTTTTAAGGTCCTATCTACATAGTTTTGAAGGCTTTTGTCGTAAAAGTTGGAAACCGAAAAAGCTTTACCGGTAAACAAGCTTTTCAAGAGTTTCGCTTTTTTATTAAAGTATATCGCATGAACTTCCTTGCAATATTGCTCCAATTCGTTTAAGTATGCATCCTCGGATTGTTGATCTAATATTGTTCCCAAATAGATTTTATTTCTTTTCGAAAAGTATTTTATTTCATTGAAGGAACGAATCTTATCTCCCTTATCAGGAGGATATGGAATTCGATGGGATAAAAATAAGATGTTCATCAAAACTAAACCTTAAACTCCAAGATCTTTGTCAGTAACTTCCTTTGAATTAACAAGTCTGTTTTGTACGGTATTCAAAACAAGCAGATAATAAAAGGTCTCATAGGTAGCAAGATTGAGAAATTGGGCACAAACAAAGAACCCAGCCAAACTTCCCATTATCGATTCCCTTGTGGCAACAAAAAAGGGATCGGTATCCTTAGACTTTAACTTAAGATGCTTCCAATAATCGGTGAATAACCCGAAACAAAGCAATAAGAACATCAATCCAGCAAAGATTCCGGCTTCCGAAGCGAATTGAAGAACCGAATTATGAGTCACAATTATCTTTCCTTCTTTATCCGAGTAATCCCGAAATGCAGACATGAAATTACCCAATCCAACGCCGGTAATGGGATGGTCAATTGTCATCTTAAGTGCTGCGTCCCAAGCATGGAGCCTACTTTGAGCAGAACCCTCGCCCTCAATATTAAGAATCATTGTGCTTTTTTTTTGCATATAGCCTCCGGCTTGAAAGACAAAGGCGAGGATTAAAAGAATTGGAATAACTATCATTAAAATCTTCTTTTTTGATCGAATGGCTATAAATAAAGTTACAATACCAAGCCCTATTAAGCCCCCTCTTGATCCAGTCAGAAAAATTGCATGCCAGGCCCATGGAATGAGGAACCATAGGAAATACTTTATTATTTTATTATTATAATAATCTCCCATGAAGTACAGAAAGGGTATAGACATAACAAAAAACATTGCAAAAGCGTTTTCATCTGTATAAACACTGCTGATTCCTGCAAAACCAGGGCCTGTCAGACCAAGCGTTCCAAGGCGTGTGAGTTCACCAGTAAAATACTGCATATTACCCCAATATATAAAATAGGTTGCAGTAGCCAGAATAATCATAATCAGGAAATGATATTTTTGCTTATTATCTATAAGTAATATTGCAATATAATAAAATAAGATAACCTTAGTCATATTTGTTAGTAAATATTTTGGGTCGAACATAATACCAGAATTTTCAGTTGCCCCATAAGGACTGAAAAAATATGAAATAACCAAAAAAAACCACAGAATGAATAAATACAGATTTTGTTTGCTTTTTAGAACGGTGAAATCAATCTTCTTTCCAAAGGTAAATAATATGAATCCCAAAATGGTCGCCAGCGCAATATAGAAAGAGACTCGCGTATCTTTGAAAACCCATGGCCACATCGCGGCAGGGACAAAAAGAGCAAGCATATAGTAGGCCAAGACACCTATCCAAGGCTTAATCAGCGAGGCGCCCATTGTGCTAACTAGTAAAAAATATAGTATGATACGACCCATAGCGGAATTCTATTGAGTTCTGACGAAATTTAGGAGATAAATCATTGCGTTATTTGATAAGTGGGTTTCGCGCATGTTGCACGTTGTAGAGACTGATGGAGCTATCTCAAAATGGATTATTTTCCGGCAGGGGAGTCCGCCCTATGCGGGAGGACACATGCTGTGTTTGCAGTGATAGACTAATATGGACCACTGGTCAAAGGGCCCTATTTGGGACTCAAATCTGGCTTTGAGATTGCATCGTCCTGTTAACCAGGATGCGTATTCTTCGGTTATGCAGTTCGCCTTTATAAGTATCCACCGATCAGAGGCCTGTTTGCTGGTTGGGGGATGAAAAAGCGTCTTTTTTACCAGCGGATGCCCCATCGTTTCTGAGGGATCTACACCGAGATAAAAGGCAACGACACCTGGAGCTGTAGCAAAAATTTCCGGATTTTTGTCGGATTGCACTTGCACACAAGCCGCCTGCTGTAAATACGCTGTTGCTTCTTCCCATTGAGGCCGACCGCCGTGCATCGTTGTATGATACGCAATAAGAAATACTGTGTAATACAGAACTGTAGCAGAACCTAACAGAACTGAGAGAACGCGGTAGCCTCTTTGATGAAGAGAGACTAAGCTAAGTGAGGCTAAGATAACGAACCCAATTAGTGAGAAAAAACCATAATACCAGGTGACGCTAACTACGTCCGTTACCATGTTCAGCAGCGTAATGACAATTAGCTCCACTATAGGTAGAATGCCGGCAATGACAAGGAAGTGCATGATCCTTTTGGGAATTTGACGAGCAATGAACGGAGCTAACAGGCCGAGCCCAACCACCGGCATCCCGAAATAGGCCAGCACTCTTACCAGGAATTTAAGCGGATCACGAGCTGAGGGCATAATCCCTCCCCCCTCTCCCAATGATGCTTGCAGTTGAAGTTGTTGAAAAAAATCAAAAGCAAAGTATCCCAGAATGGCCAGCAAGGGTATGCCAAAGACAAGGTATCCTTTTAGATTGTAGGCGCCATCGGACTCCTGATTCCAGATCATTAGCGCTAAAAAAAGGACAAACACCGGCGCCAGGAGTACTGCTGAAAAGTGCGTTAATAGTGCGATAGCAAAAGCTATATTAGATAGGATTAGGGCTCGATATTTTCTTTGTTCAAAGCCTTCCAGGAACCAGTACATGCTGAGGAGCTGTAAGACTAAAACCATGGTATAGTAACGAATCGACTGCGACCAAAACAGGTGTCCGAGATTGATAGCGAGGAGCAATCCCGCAAGGAAGGCAGCCTCGCGAGAAATCCACTTGCGAAAGCAGGCATACAGGAAATAGATACTTAGCACTCCCATTGCCGCAGCAAGAAATCTACCTGCACCCACACTCACCCCAGTGAGACGGAATACTCCATTGAGAGCAAGAAAAAAAACCGGGAAAGAACTCGGAAATGGCTTTCCCAAGTGCTGAGAAAAGTAGATTGTCGCCTCCTCGTCTTCCCATAAGCTCCAGTCCGAGATTTTCCAGAGCCGAAGAACCGTCGCGATACCCAGAAGGAGAACAATCGCCCAGGGTGATCGGAAGAGTTGTGACAGCTTGCCCTTAATAGTATTTAAACCCAATATCGCTCACTCTCCCGGTATATGCAGAGGGCTGAATATTTCACCAACCAATGGAATGTCAATAAAAAGAAGACTCAACACCAGAATCAAGCAAAAAGCAGAATAAACGACCAATCCTCTTTGTTTATAAAGTTTTTCAGGATACTGGGCAGGGCTGTCGTCCCAGAAAGCCAGCCTCATATACATCGGTATAAAACCTGCCATAAATGGAACGCTCAAAATCAGTTCGACCCTGTAACGGATTAGGAAAATACCAAAAAACAGACTGAAGGCTGATGCATAGTAGACCATGCTCAGAATCAACCGGTATTCGTTATAGTATGAAAATGATTTACGATATTTTACAGCAACATCCTTGTCAGCTATGCATCGGTATTCTGCATACCTTTTAACCGCCATAAAAAAAGCGCCGATCATCCAGTAGGCCATAATAAGGGATAGGGTCGGCGGATATAGTTTGTTTATGATAAACCAGCCCAATAGCAAACGAATCGGGTTGTTGATTGATTCGGAAAGAACGTCCAGGTATGGTAAATCTTTCAAGCGGATGGGCGGAACGTTGTAAAGCAGCCCCATGATCAAAAGGAGCGCCAGGCTGAGAAAGAAGAAGAAGTTGAGCTGCCAAGCAATAACAAGACCTGTCAGGCCTAAAAGGACCCATTCTAAATAGGCAATCTTCAAATTGACCAGGCCTGAAGGAATGGGCCGTTTTTTCTTGACCGGATGAAACGCGTCTTTAGGGGCATCCAGAATCTCATTAATGGTATAGTTGCTGGATGCAACCAGGCAGGTTGCTGCCAAGCCGAGTAATAGGGATGGTATAATCTCCCATGAAACAAGATAGGGTGAGTCATGGAAAGCAAATACTACACCCGGCAGCATGAAAACATTTTTGAACCAGTGATCGGGCCTGGCGATTTTTATGTAAGGTTTAAAGTTCATTTCTTTTTGACAGGATTTTCAGGATTAGTTTTTCAGTGATCACCTGGGCGATGATGGAATTATCTTCAACAAATCATAATGGGAACTAATAGAAGGATATTCACGCGTTGTTTTTTTCTTCAAAAGGCCATTTAGAATGACCACCTGCATACCTGCCGCAGATGCGCCGGCGCCATCAACGTCCGGTCGGTCTCCTACATAAAGAATCTCTGAAGGATTCAGGCCCATTCTCCTCGCGGCCACACTAAAGCCATTGGTCTGTGGCTTGAAACCATTTACTTCGGGATCACTTGCAGACACGATTACCGAAATGTATTGGGAGATATCCAGGGCATCCAATTTCTTTTCAACGGGGTAATCTGAATACACACCCAGTTTGAGTCCTGTTTCATGAAGCAGAGCGATTACGGTTTTTATTCTTTTTCTTCGGCATAGACGGAGATAGGGGAGAGGCTTGTTTTCAATCCACTCCTGTATAGTCTCTGATATATAGGCTGGGGATTCTCCCGTATTTTCAGAAGTAATATGGATTTGCCTGCTGGGATAGTCTACATCTTTTTGAGGATACCTTCGCAGGGTTTCTTGGGCTTTTCGAAAACTCATGATCACCTTGATCTTTCGGAGAAGTTCCTTTGGATTATGCATGTTCAACGTTATTAAGACAAGAATCATAATCACGCGAAGAGGGGTCTGGTGATATAGTGTGCCGTCAACGTCGAACAGGATACCTTTTATATAGGGCATGGTATTTATTGTTTTCATTCTCAGCGAGCTCAGCCTTCTCCGCGGTAAATTGAAAACTGCAATGGTTCTTGAGAAAAAATATATCTGCAGCAAAAAAAACAGCGGCGCTATCTGGCTTAAGCCTGTAATTTTTTCCCTTATTTTTAATATGACAGCCATGCCTGGAAGAAGTAAGAAAAGCAAAGCCGCGATAAGCATTCCCGGAGTTCGGACGGCAGCCGTATACAGCAGGATTGCCGGCAAAAATATTCCAAAGTATAAAGGAATCAACAGGCTTGGAAGCTCTTTGATTGACAGACCGTGACTGCCGATACCTTGCAGGTTACTGTGCCCCCTCCATATTTCTTTTCTGATGAATTCTTTTACAGTGCTTGCTTCGCCAAGATGGATTACTTCTATTCTACTGTCGCACACTATTTTCCCAAATTTGCGAATCCTGTAGCTGAAGTCCACATCTTCACATGTTACCAGTTTTTCGTTAAAACCGCCGACCGCAAAAAACTGGTCTTTTCTAACGAATAGATTCATTGACTCCAGCCAATCTACATCTTGCACACTATTTTCCTTCCGGCGTACAATGTACCAGGTACGCTGCAGCCAGTTGGCACTGTCTGGTAAAACAGGCGGGGCTCCCCATGCAGCAATATTTTTATCATTAAAATATCTCGACGCATTCAGCAACCAGTCCTTTGCAATAATGCAATCTGCATCCACAAAGGCAAGAACGTTACCGGATGCCTGTTTCGCACCCAGGTTACGCAACCCTGAAACATTCATGGAATCATCGCGTAAAACCCGCACCCCATATTTTTTAGCAATTTCCCTGGTATTGTCTGAAGAACCGTTGTCAACCACAATGACTTCGATATCTTCTTTTGAATAGTTTAGATTAAATATGGAATCCAGACAAACAGGCAGATGTTTTTCCTCATTATAAGTCGGAATTATGATTGAAACAGTTTTATTTTTCATTTGAATGGAACCACGGATCGTTTCCTTGATAGCTATGATCGATATTTTACCTAATTTTGTTTATACTCCTGTATCCACATTTCGGCAAATAGTGCAGCCCATAAGAAGTTTAGAATTGGAAACCCAAGTTTTTTTCCATTTAGTGCATCTGACAGCAATTCATCAAGAATTCTGACTGGCACTATCTCTGTTATATAGCCATTTTGAACTAATAATATATCGCGAACCTTTTTATTGAAATCCTGATATGTTAACCACCTTGCAAAAGGAGGAACGAACCCACTCTTTTTTCTATAAATAAACTCTTTGGGCATGAATTCTTCAAGAAGTTTTTTTAGAGGCCACTTGATTATCCCATTATGGATTTTGGCATCCCATGGCACCTTTCCTTGTTCTATCAAAACTTCCTGCCAAATGTATGGATATACAACCTTAAGTCCAAGACTTTCTCCAACAGATAGTGCTTTGGCTGTCCACAAGCGGCTATTAATATGGATTAGTTGTCTGACAGTGGTATGAGCCTTATAGCCAAAACTGTCATAGTTTTCACTACAACTCGAAAAAACGTCTTCCATAAGTCCTTCAATCTCTTCGTCCCATCCTTCTTGAATCCTTAGACTTAAATAATTTAATGGTGGCTGTACTAAAAAGTAATTCAGAAGATTATTTTCATGAACGTCTGCTAAGGATAGAAGCCTGGCTAAAGGCCGACCATGGGAATCCCATTTCCAATAAGGAGTATTTTTAAAAGTAGAAGCAATTAAGCTTTTTAAAAATTTAGGAAAGTGGTGTTTGGTTAAGTACTTAGATTTTAAATTCAAAGCTTGAAAACCAAAACAATCATCGCCTCCGTTACATTCGATAATGATAGCGGAGTCATCCAAATATTCTCTTATCAATTTTATAATAAAAGTTACAGGTAAGCTTGAAAAATCATTAAAAGGGTGATCGGTTAATTGAACCACATCTTCTAATGTATTTATAGCGTCATCCTTTTTCATTATCCCAAAATTAAAATTTGCATCGACCCTTTCTGAAATTGATTTTGCGAATTGAAATTCGGGATCTTCGTCATCAAAGGAACAATAAAATCCCTTAAATCTTTTTCCACCAGTTTCAGCAAGGTAACAAGCATATAAGCTTGAATCAATTCCTCCACTCAAAAGAATAGATGGTTCATATTCATTAAGAAACCTGGCTGATTTCTTCAGAAGACCTTTAGTTGATTCCAGAATTGGATGGTAGTTCCTGGGAGATTCCTGGTTATGAGGATATTTAAATTCAAATTTGAAATATGAATCGATCAAAATTTTATTAATTTTCAAATCATATTCTAAAAAGTGGGCCGGAGGTATAGCAGAAATATTATTGCTTATAGTCATGGGTTCCG
This sequence comes from Pseudomonadota bacterium, assembly GCA_018897415.1. Classification (GTDB taxonomy): domain Bacteria; phylum Desulfobacterota; class Desulfobacteria; order Desulfobacterales; family ETH-SRB1; genus B13-G4. The sequence goes on along the minus strand of JAHIKR010000355.1, from coordinate 2,839 downwards.
GTATTGCGCCATATTTCAGTATAGAATAAATGCCTTTCCTGTTAACATCAAAATTGATAATTTTTAGAAGAAATCGCAAATCAGATGAAAAAAGGATGCCTGACTCCATCTTATGGTAATAAATTCTTCCCGATCCAGCTCTATTAGAAACCAGGTGCAAAGACTTTTGATTTTCTGTATTTTTAAAAATAGCCATTCGATAATCTGAAGAGATTCTTTTAAAAGAATTAGTTCCCTCTTTCGTGAATATCTCTGGAAACTCATTTTGAATATCAAGTGACACGTATTCACCGGCTGAATCCATTGTCACGAGTAAATCCTGCGTTAATATTGTTAGTTTGTTTGAGATGTGGGAAAAAGTATGATTTTCTAATAGTCTATCATAGAAAAGGTATCCGTTGTTCTCCACCCTAATTTTATTAAATGATGAATTCAATTCACTTTTTAGACGATTATCTATACTTTTATCCAATAAATTATAAATATATCCACCAATCATTCACAGCTCTCCAATTTAGAATAGAAGTAACTACTCAGGTTCACGGTTCAAGGGTTCACGGTTCAAGGTTAGGAAACGACCCGCCCGCCTCGCAAGCGAGAGCATTGCGGGCAGGTGAAAATTGAATGCTCAAACAGTCAGCTCTGTTACGAGCGTTATTGGGGTCGGGTCCCAGTTAAATGGTCTTAGAATTTAACGTCATAAATCTTCATTTTTGACAAATAGGCCAGGAAGCTTGGAAGCCAGAATGCATTAGCTTGTAACTCATAGCCAACAGCTCGCAGGTTAAAGCGAAATATACTTTCTGGTTAAAGAGCCGATATAATGAGTTACTGAAACCGGAAGTCGTGAATAAATCTTTTCTGCGGTTTCTCTGCTTTTTGTTTTTTTAAGGCAAGGTTGCGGGAATATGTGGTGCCGTAATTTTTCTCCAGATATATGGGAATGATATGATCAGGATATTTATTCTTAAATGATTTAATAATCGGGACTGTATTATCTTTTGAACCATTATCAATTAAGAATATTTCATAGGTATAATTACTGTTAGGAAGATCAGTAAAAATTGAAGCCAGGCATTTGTTTATATAGTTTTCGGAATCCCAGGTTAGAAGAATAAATGATATGTTCATGTTTTTGATTACAGCCACCCCGATACAGTCGTATCTCCTTACGGGGCAAGCAGAATGACACACAAAGATGCCAGGAGGCTATTAGGCTGGGAAGCCAGGAAGCTTGAAGGCTATAAAGCAGGGAAGGCATTAGCTGATAGCATGTAGCTCATAGTGAAAGAGGCTATGAAGCTGGGAGGCCAGGAAGCTATAAAGATAGGCTGCCAAAAGCCATTAGGTTATGACGTTTATGCTTTTTCTTCAGCTATGTACAAAACTTTTTGATACATATCGTCTCTAATCCAAAAATGATGCTCCGTGCGCAACTTGTCGATCAGCGGCTTCACTGATGAGATCAAACCGGTTTTTTTGGCCTTCAGTAGAATGCCCAACGTCCCTGTTATCGGCAAATTATTCGATTGAGCTATTATCCGACCATCTTTATCATCCATAAGACACAATTTTGCTTTCTTTTCCAAAGCAAGACAAATCGCCTCAGCCTCTCCTTGATGAAGCAATGGCACCATCTGTCTTGCCATGATAGTATTGGAAATGGGCAGAACGATTACCCTCTCTTCTTCAAGACATTTTTGCCATTCTCTGGAACTTAAAAAAAGAACATTCAGTTCATTGGCAACTGCTTCGGGGATATAGACAGCGCCAAACAATTCGGCTAAAAGAGAAATTTTGTCAATGTGAAGCAAATTGCTGATGGGGGTCGTATTGCTTACAATCATAACGCCTGATCCAAGTGAGAGATATCCTGATCAAGTTCTTCAACATCACCATGGATCGCTATACAATGCTCCGCGAGGAAGCACTCAAATGATAACCGATCCATTTTTAACAGATACGCACCTTGACCGGCAGAAATAATGCCTTCTTCATAAAGGCGCAACACAAGCTCTTCCATCAGAACTCTTTGAGCGCGCTTTGGTGGTAGCTTTATCTGGGCTGCTATTTCAGGTGGAATTTGCAAACATATAGGTTGCATTATACTCTCCTTTTGGGAATCTCTTGAAGTTTGGCCTCCGGCAAATCGCTGATTTTATCGAGGAGATTCTCTTTAACGATTTTAGCTTGTCCTATAATTATTATTATACCTCGTTGAAGTCATTGGCGACACTGCAACTTATTCTAAATAAATCCCATAATCTTTGATTTTTGTCAATCAGCACTTTACCTCTCAACGTTGTTAGAAAAGTTATATTTTCCTGCAATTCCGCACATTGTTTCGTGGTTTGTCTCGTTATTTGGGTTGATCATACTCCAATATGTTTTATTAACATTGGGCCGATAAGTTTTGGGGCCTGGTCTTCATTCTTGGCAAAGATGCCATCAGGCTTGGGGACAACGAGTCCAATTTTCTTGTCGTGGAATGTGTCTAATAATCGTCTGATTGTTTCTCGTTGGTAAATCTCGACATCAGAGTCCATGATGATGATGTATTTACCTTTTGCTTTTTTTAAGGCAAGGTTGCGGGAATATGTAGTACCACAATTTTTCTCCAGATATATAGGAAGAATATGATCAGGATATTTATTCTTAAATGATTTAATAATCGGGACTGTATTATCTTTTGAGCCATTGAGACCTTTGAATAACTGCCATTTTTCCGTGATGCGGCGTCAGGCTTCAAATTTTAATCCTCGAAATACTCAATGTATTCCTCCGGTTAAAATTTTTGCCTTCCTTGCCTGACAAAAAAATGTCGCGTTCTGCAAAGGTC
>JAHIKR010000354.1 GCA_018897415.1 Pseudomonadota bacterium | reverse complement strand
GGAAAAACATGTTTAAAGAAAAGCTTGAAGTTAAAGCTAAACCAGCAGAGGTTGAAACTGTTGAAGAAGTTAAAGCTCCCAAACCAAGTGTTTCCGCAGCAAAAGAAGTATCAGAGCCTGAATCTGAAAAATATTATATACTTATATCCAATATGAACTTGCGTGAAGAAAGCAAAACAGACAGCCGGATTATTTTGTTGATGAAAGAAGGTGAAGAATTTCAAATCTTAGATGAGCATAAACGTGGGGAATTGTACCATTGGTATTATATAGAGACCAGGTCAGGCTTAAAGGGATGGTTCTGTGGAATTTATAAGGGAGAGGTCAGGTTTGAAAAAACCGTGAACCGTGAACCGTGAACCTGACAACCTGAGTAGTTAATATGAACTTACAACAAAAGGAATACCATACTATGAAAAATTTACACCGCATAATCATTGCTTTTTTTCTTATTGTATTTTTTGCTTCATGTGCTCTAATGCCTGGAATAAAGGAGCCCACATATTCTAATGCGGGCCAGGTCTTTGTTTACCTTTCTTGTTCTCAAGAACCATCAACGGACATTACCTTTGTCATCTCCGGTTTGAGTTTCATGAACAGAGATGGGATATGGTTTGATGTCCCGCTGAAACCACGCATTATCAATTCAATAAAGCTTTCAAGGAACCAGATCAAACTGAGAGAATTTTATCTTCCAGAGGGTAAATATAAAAAAATAAAATTGATTGTTTCTGAAGCGAGCCTGGAGCGTGATAATGAAAAGCATAGTTTGGCTCTTCCTCAAGCGGCTGATAATCAGATGATTCATGGTGAGTTATTGGTTGATATAGATTTTAACGTTTTTTATCGTGAAAGCTTATGTCTTTTTGTAGATTGGGATATAAACAGATCCATTGTTGATAAATATCTTTTTCAGCCAAGACTTGTTGCAAAGCCGCAGGGCCTGGAAATAAAGAACATTCTCGCCTATGTTTCCAATGAGGGGTCTAATTGCGTTACTGTAATTGATAAACAGGAGGACTCGGTAGTAGGAACAATTGCCGTGGGAGAAGCACCAATGGGCATTATTGCAAGCAGTGACGGGGCAAGAATCTATGTGGCTAATTCAAGATCCAACAGTATCTCCGTTATTGATACATCAGCGAACAGAGTAAGCGCTACAATTGACAATTTAGGGTATACTCCTGAGGAGCTCGCTTTATCCTGGGACGATAATACCCTTTTTGTTACCAACCCCCGTTCTAATAATGTGTCTGTTATAGATGTTGCATCCAATATGGTAGTTGCCCGCATAAATGTTGGGGAAAAGCCGATTGATATTGTTGCAGACACAGAAAGACGGAAGCTTTATGTATCAAACTACTATTCACTTTCCATATCTGTCATCGACATGGCTACACTGGTGGTTGAGAATACTATAAATCTCAGCTCAAATCCTAAATATCTGGCGTTGTGTGATGACCGTTTATATATAGGCAGTGAAAGCGTTAACGATGTATATGTTGTTAATATTCCGTCATATTCCATCGACACGGTAAATATAGGTTCCAGGCCGGAACGTCTCGTTTGCGGTCTTACGAACAGAGTGTATGCCGGTAATATTGCTTTTGATGAAATTTCTTTTTTACATACCAGTTTAAATATGATTACAAAAAATATTGCCGTAGGTCGCTCACCAGCAGGAATGGATGTTGATGCTATACGCAGGAAGCTTTATGTGACAAATAAGTCTTCAGAGGATGTCTCTGTAATAGATATTAAGACGGAGAGAGTGATAAAAACCATTCAGGTCGGCAAGAAACCTCATGATATAGTTCTTGTTGCAGAATAGGAATCTTGAAATTCAAGGCAATTAACCGTGAACCCTGAACCTAACAACCCGGGTAGTTACGTTTTTTTCAGTAATATGATTAAATGCTGGTCGCTTATTTTCCTGTTGATATTGACTTTGTTTCAAGACGCTTATGCCGCTGATAATATAAGTGGTAATTTTGATATTACCCGCATATCAGAATCAACAACAACGGAAGGCGAAAAAGATATATCACGGAGTCTAAATCAGAATTATAACCTTGAGTTAAGAAAAGATCTTACATCAAGGATCTATTTTACCACCAATGCCAGCATAAATATGACCGATACTGATGGCACAGAAACTACCAGGCTTTCCCCCCAATTTCGACTTAACATAGCAAATAATTACTTCAATGCCAATGCAGGATACCTGTTAAATGAAACAGGCCTTGACATGTTTGGCGTGCACCCTGATCAAACCCGTCTTACAACTGAGACATGGACCTCCAACTTTTCTACTAATTCCGTAAAATATCCTAATATAAGATTTCGTTATGACGAAGACAGAACCTACGACTACCTTTCTCCCAATAAAACAGATTCGCTTTCCAAGTATTATGATCTGACCGGTGATTATACTTATAAGTTTGTGACATTTACACTAAGGCATAATAAAGGTAAAGATTACAATTACGTTAACGACGCGGACGATACTACAACTGTAAATGAGGGAAGGTTAAATTTCAGAGAGTCTTTTTGGGATAGCAGGATAACAACTTCCGGCACTTATACTATAACCGATACAGAAACCGAAAATGTTACCTCAACCGGTACTACTTCCACTGATACAACTAGAAAAGGCCTTGTTTTTGATGCTGGATTAAGACTAAGGCCATTTAAATGGTCCCGAATCTCATACGATTATGAACTGGATGATACAGAAACAGAAACAGATACAGGTGCTGATACGGAGCGGACAGTACAGGCTCATAGTATAAGCATTAGAGGGGATGCTGAACTTCATAAATATTTAAAGTCGTGGGTTCAGTATCATAAAAGGCTTGAATATAATTCTGATGGCGATGATACATCAACAGATACTTTTACCATTAATTTTGATTCCAGGCCGATTGAAACACTTAATACAAACCTTATCTTTAATCATTTGATAAATAAGACAGAATCCGAAACTCAATCTAAAACTTATTCTACGCTTCTCCATATAATTGCAAATATATGGGAAGGAGTTG
>JAHIKR010000353.1 GCA_018897415.1 Pseudomonadota bacterium | reverse complement strand
TATTTGCCCGCCCTGGTGCTACGTGCTAGCCTGCCCTGGTATGTACCGCACTTTACGGTTTAAGCCAGGGAATCAGTCCACTAATCTGTAGACACGGTCTGGGCCAGGGTTTCGAATTTCGTGCTTCGAATTTCGAATTTATAAAAAACGAATTAAGCAAGAAAATTTGCTATTTCACCAGCTTGTCTATGAAAATGACGTAGCCCTGCCATTAATACTAAGCTGATGAGAATCATGCTTTCTATAGCTCTAATACAGCCAGACCCTCAACATAGAAAGTAATTTGTCAGTATCTACCGGTTTGGCTAAATATTCATTTGCTCCAGCGTCGATACATTTTGCCCTGTCTCCCTTCATAGCTTTAGCTGTGAGGGCTATAATCGGAAGTTTTTTAAACCTGTGCTGCTTCCTGATTTCTCTTATTGCTTCGTAGCCATCCATCTCGGGCATCATTATATCCATTAATACAAGATCTACATCGGGATTATTGTTCAGTTGATCCAAACCTTCCTTTCCGTTTTTTCCAGCCAGAACATACACCCCTTTTTCCTCAAGGATGTTAGTTATTGCATAAACATTACGCATGTCATCATCCACCAGAAGTATTTTTTTGTCTTTAAAAATTGCTTCTTTGTCATGAATCATCCTCAGCATTTTTTGTTTTTCCTCTGGAAGATTTGCTTCAACGCGATGAAGAAACAAAGCTGTATCATCAAGCAGTTTTTCAGGAGATTTTGCCCCTTTAATAATGATCTTCTCTGCATACTCATTGATTGTAATTTCTTCTTCCTTTGTAAGTTCTTTACCGGTATAAACGATAATCGGAATGTTTAGGAGGTCTTCATCATTTTTGATTTCAGCGAGGAGTTCAACTCCTGACATGTCAGGAAGTCCCAGATCTAAAATAATACAGTCAAATAGTCCTGATTGCAAATGTTCATAAGCTTCATGACCTGTGGATGCAGTAGTAATTAAGATGTCTTTATCGCCTAAAAGCTCAACAATTGCATTTTTTTGAATCTCATTATCTTCAACTATAAGAAGATTTTTTTGGGGTTTCGAAATCATGTTGTCAATTTTTCTAAATACCTGTTCTAATTTTTCCATGCTTACAGGTTTAGCAAGAAAACCAATAGCACCCATCTTCATGGCATCAAGATTTTTGTCAGACACAGAGATGAAATGAACAGGAATATGTCTTGTTTCAGGATTCTCCTTTAACTTGGACATGACAGCCCATCCATCCATGCTAGGAAGACCTATATCTAAGATAATTGCACTGGGTTTGTAATAATCCGCAAAATGAAGGCCTGTTTCACCGTCACCTGCAACAAGTATTTTGAATCCTTTTTCTCGTGACAGATCACATAGAATCTTTACAAAGTTAGGATCATCTTCAATTATCAAAATCGACTTATCATCCGGTGAGAGCTCTTTTCTGTCATCTTTAATTATCAAGCCTGATTTGTTTGCCTGTTTATCTATCATCTGAATTTTTTGAACGCCCTTCTTTAAAGAAGTTTCCTTTGTTACAACTTTACTTTCGATTTTTTCAGGGAGATACAGGGTAAATACAGAGCCCTTGCCCTCTTCGCTTTCCAGGTGGATTTCACCGCCAAGATATTTAGCAAGTTCCCTTGAAATTGAAAGACCTAACCCTGTTCCTCCATATTTTCTGCTTGTGGTTCCGTCTACCTGCTTAAAAGCTTCAAAAACCAATCTAAGTTTGTCTTTTGGTATTCCTATACCACTATCAGAAACAGAAAATGCAATTGCATTTGAAGGGGTTAGTCCACTTATTGAAAATTTTGTATTATGAACTGGACGCGCAATTCTCAGTTTGACTTCTCCATGGTTAGTAAACTTGAAGGAATTTGAAAGAAAATTGTTAATAATTTGTTCGATTCTTTGACGATCAGTTCTTATATGGCTCGGTATGTCGTTTGCCAGATCTATATTAAAGCTCAAGCCTCCTTCAATAGCGATGTGTTGAAATTTTTGTTCTATTTTTAAAGCAAGGTCATGGATATTTACGTCCTCAATGTGAAGCTCCATCTTGCCTGATTCAACTTTAGAAAGATCCAGTATTTCATTGATGAGTGTCAAAAGGTCTGAGCCCGATGTATAAACGGTATGAGCAAACTCCACCTGTTTTTTGGTTAAATTGTCATCCTTGTTGTCTGATAAAAGCTTGGATAATAGAAGGATACTATTTAGGGGTGTCCTGAGTTCATGAGACATATTGGCTAGAAATTCAGATTTGTATTTACTGGAGGCCTCAAGGTCATTAGATTTTTTTTCTAAAAGTCTTCTCGCCTTATTAAGCTCAAGATTTGTTTTTTGAATGTTCTCTTTCTGTTTTTCAAGTACTTGGGTTTGTTCTTCAAGCTCTTCATTGCTTTGTCTTAATTGTTCCTGCTGGACCTGAAGCTCCTCATTGATTTGTGTCAATTCTTCCTGCTGTGAATAAAGTTCTTCTGCTTGTTGTTGGGTCTGTTCAAGCAAATTAGCCATTTCCTGTCGTGACTGTGCTGTATTAACAGCTATTGCAATACCTTCAGAGGTCTCATCCAAAAAGGTCAGATTAAAATCTGAAAATTCATTGAATGAACCCAGCTCAATTACTCCTTTCAAAGTATCCTCAACCAAAAATGGAATCAATAAAATATGGCGAGGCAGAGCATTACCCAGACCCGATCCTATTTTTATGTAGTCATCTGGTATGTCTGTGACCAATATACGTTTTTTCCCCTGGGCTGCCTGGCCTATAAGTCCTTCGTTAAATTCAATTTTTTTAAATTGTTCATTTATTTTTTGATATGCATAGCTTCCAGTCATTGATAACATGTCTTTTTCAACGATATATAATGCTCCAAGTTCTGCACCGATGTGTTCACAAATATAGCTGATGATGTTTTTAGCAAGTTCTGCTATATTTTGTTCACCACGCATCGTGTCGTTTAATTCCATGCGGGCGGATTTTAATAAATTCCGTCTTTCATAATCAGCAACCATTTCTTTTAATGAGCTGGTCATTTTATGAAGCGCGATTCCCAGTTCGTCATGTTCTGAATGTGGTTTTATTTCAACTGTATAATCACCTTCGGCTATACGGCCTGCCTGTTTTACAACATTTCTGAGGCTTTCTGCCATCTGATTTACCGATTTTCCGAGGATATCTTTTTCGCTTCTGATCTCGACAGATTTGGTGAAATCGCCAACAGAGGTGGCTTCACATACAGAGGTTATATCCTGCAGTGAATTAATCATATTCATGAAACTGGCGTTTACCTGTCCCATTTCGTCTTCTGATGTTTTAATTTCCTCTAATGAAAGGTCTCCAAGGGCAACATTTTCTGCAGTCTTGAGTAATATATTTATTCGTTTATTGACACGATAATCAAAGAATTTATAAATAAGAATAAT
>JAHIKR010000352.1 GCA_018897415.1 Pseudomonadota bacterium | reverse complement strand
TGGCAGCTTATAATGCCGGGCCAAATACAGTTGAACGCTACAAAAGAATTCCTCCCATAAAAGAAACAGAGAATTATGTAAGAAAGATTATGACATCATATTATCTCTATAAAAACCAATAACCATTCGATTTCGGATTGTGGATTTAAGGAATTCTATCAATTTTATAAAAAATGGGATCCTTGAAGAAGGAATAAACTTTATTCCAAAACCGGTTTCACCAAATGATCTTTTGAGAAAGATGAGGGAAGTGCTCGATGAGTGATTTAAATCCGCTGTCAATGGCAATTTTCTCACCTCGCCTTGCCGAAATACTCACAGTTGGCTGAGAAAGCCCAAGCTTTCGGGCGAGTTCTGTCATAGTCATGCCAAGCTCCCTTGTAGCCCAATAGCAAAGCAAACTTCTGGCCTTTACCCTTTGGGGATGCTTTCCTAAAGCCAACACCTCTTCCGGCCTCATGCCCAATAACTCCGCTACCCTTTGAACTATCCTGTTAAAATCATAGCCCACAGCCTCCGGGCTATATCTGCGATCTATCTTTTCCTGACTATCCTTTAAAATTTTTTCAACAAAATCACTGTCACCCAAAATTCGTTCGTCACCTTTTAACCTCACCTGGCTTTTTCGCAAAGCCTTAACTGTCGACCAGCCGCCCGAACTGCGAATAAGTCCACCGCCAACCAGATTCGGTTTTCTCCCTTCGGGTATCCCTTTTTCAACAAAGGCTCTGTAAAGTTGACGAGCTGCGGATGCCTTGTAGGCAAAAAACCGAAGCACGTAGTCCACATTTTGCCAGTCATTCTTATTTTTCCCTAAGATAATATTGTGCCCTGAATATGGATAGTCATCAAGATGTCTTAGACCAGATACGATATTTGCACGTAATGGATTCAGATGAATATATCTGACCAATTCCAGTAAATACAGATCTTCCTGACAAAGGATGGATTTATAACGATTCTGAAACAGTTGCCCGTGCCGCCGATGTCTCCGATTATAGGAAATAGCGTAGCCCGTAAGAAGCCGTCTCATAACTGTGGCAAGAGGAACAAAACCGGTTCTCAGTAAGAGATGAACATGGTTCGGAATTAAAGCCCAGGCAAAGCAATAAGTGTTTGTATCAATAAAGATATCTTCCAGTCGACTTAGAAAATTCTCCCTGTCAATATCATCCTGAAATATCTTCTTGCGCTCTATTCCTCTGATAATGATGTGATGCAGCGCACCAGGAGCATCTATTCTAGCTTTACGTGGCATGATTTTCTTATACCATAAAATTCTCTTGAATAAAAGTTATAATTCAATGGACGTCCCTTAAGCTAAGTTATAATTCAATGGACGTCCCTTAAGCTACGTTCAGGGTTGCCTTTTTTTCGTTAACCTTCACTAACCCAGAACCTTGAACCTCTGAACCATGAACCCGTGAACGGTTTAACCTGTGTTTAAGATAAGTATACCTTCTCTGCGTTTTATTGTTATTTATTCCAATCGCCAAAGCCTTCCTGGTGCCAACCATAACAACAAGATTTTTACCCCTGGTAACAGCAGTATAAATAAGGTTGCGCTGCAATAGCATATAATGCTGAACGAGTATTGGAATTATTACGGCTGGATATTCAGACCCCTGGGACTTATGTACAGAAACAGCATATGCAAGAACAATTTCATCCAGATCGGCAAACTCGTATATAACTTCTCTACCGTCAAAAGAAATAGCAAGTGTCTGTTCATCAGCAATTACTCTTGTAATCTTCCCTATATCACCATTAAAGACCTCTTTGTCATAATTATTTCTGATCTGCATAACCTTATCATTAACTCTAAATCCTCTATCCCCTCTGATAATAATATTTTCACCCGGGTTTAGAGATTCCTGCAATTTTTCGTTGAGATTTCCTGACCCGACTACACCTCTATGCATGGGAGTCAAAACCTGAATATCATCAACAGGATCAAAATTAAACCGCCTGGGTATGCGATCTTTTACTAGTTCCAGTATAATTTCTAAAACTTTTTCGGGGTCTTCCTGCTGGATAAAATAAAAATCATTTGTGTAATCAGATGGAGGGGGCGTTTTAAAATCCGGTATAATTCCGTTGTTTATCTTATGGGCATTAACAATAATCTGGCTGCCTTTGGCCTGGCGAAAGATCTCGTTAAGCTCGACCACAGGTACAGATCCGGATTCAATAATATCATTTAGAATATATCCTGCTCCAACAGAAGGGAGCTGATTAACATCGCCCACAAGAATAAGGGTGGCTCTTGGAGGAATGGCTTTTAAAAGGTAGTACATCAGAATCGTATCAATCATCGAAGTTTCATCAATTATTAGAAGGTCGCAATCAAGCTGCTTTTTTTCGTTTCTCTGAAATCCTCCTTTTTGAAAACTGAACTCAAGAAGCCTGTGAATTGTCTTGGCTTCATATCCAGAAGCCTCGCTCATCCGTTTTGCAGCCCTGCCTGTGGGAGCAGCAAGCATTATTTTAAGCTTCATCCTTGAGAAAATCTTTATTACGGCATTTATAATTGTTGTCTTGCCTGTGCCCGGCCCGCCGGTAATTACAACCACCTTGTTTTCAACAGAACATCTTAACGCTTCAAGCTGTTTTTCTGCCAGGGTAATAAAAAGCTGTTTTTGAACCCATTCTACTGCTCGA
>JAHIKR010000351.1 GCA_018897415.1 Pseudomonadota bacterium | reverse complement strand
GCTAATATAGCTCTTTTAATAACTCCTTCAGGCTTTTGTGTTGGATGTTTGCCAAAAACTTTTTCAGAATGATCAACCGATGGCATTTTCCAAATATCTCTCCATACAGATTTTATCGTTTCCCCATTTGAAATAGTTTTTAGTCTTTCATAATTAAAAGTATGTCTTGATTGTTTGGTTTTTGCAGCCCAAATAAGATGTTCAGAGGCATGGGTAAAATATCTGCGCGTTAAATTTGGAGGAGGATCTTTCTTTTCCCATACAATATTGTTTAGTATTTTAAAGCCCAACTCCTGTAAAGCAAATCCAACCGAGAATATGTTATGAAATGTTCCACAAACCCAAATCGTACCATTTGCTTTTAAAATTCGCTTACTTTCTGACAACCATTTTTTATTGAAATTATGAATAGATTCAATATTACGTGATTTATCCCACTCCCCTTTATCTACACATACTCTTTTCCCACTGCTGCAAGTTATACCGCCGGATGACAAAAAATAGGGCGGATCTGCAAATATAAGATCAACACAATTATCTGGTATGTTTGGCAAAAATGAAAATGTATCTAAATTATATAATTTAATTTTATTCTCAACATCATAATAAAATGGTGAAATATTACTTTCAGCGACCTCGAATTGCACATCAAAATCAAATATGTTTAAGTTATCATTAAAATAATACTTCATAAGATTTAATCATGCCCACTGGTATAACCCATGGGGTTAACTTTGCGAGTCCGGTAGCGCATGGTTATGTGCTTATTAATCATTTGCCTTTGATGATTTGCTCTATGAACCTTTTTACTTGGTTGTTTATCTGGCTTTTCCATTCCGGAGCGTCATAATTACTCAAAGCCCGGCATTCTGTAATCAGCTCTCTGATCTTATTGGGAGTTAGTCCCCCGGCTTTAAAACCGGCTTCAAAGAGTTTGGAAAAATCATCAAGCCTGATTGGAATGATCTGAAGCGGGAGTTTGCTGTCATCTGGTTTGTACCAGTTGCCGCTTTTAAATGTTTCAGCGGTGTTATTGTCTATGTTTAAAGCTATAAAAAGTCCATATACTCGCTTACCTGTATTTTCGTGTTGCTCAGCTATTTCGGCGACGTGGCGACGTACCGGCTCACCTTCGGCAGCTTCCTGTCGGGATGATGAGGTTAATGTCACTTCGACAACCAGAACATAATCTTCGAATTCAAAGATAAGATCGGGACCCCTGCCTGGCGCTGGTGCGATTGGCAAAAAATCCTGGTCAATTTTAAATCGTCTGGCTTCCCAGGGTTTGTTTGTCAGTGAATTAATGGCTAAAAAAGCTCTCCAAAGAATCCACTCAAAGTAAGCCGGCGCTTCTCCGTGTGGTATGCTTATCATTTCATCCTTGAAAGAAATTTTCTTGCCTGGTTTTTCAAGGGCAAGCATATAGCATAAGATTTCTTCCCAATTTATAATTTGTTTATTTGCAAATTCGTTTTCTTTTATCCGGCTTAATTGCCCTTCTATGTCGTGGAGAATGTTTGAGAGTTCTTGAGAGGTTTTATCTTCAAGCTTCGGGAGGGCAATTTCTTCACCGAATTCTTTGATATTATCAACGAATGATTTGATAACAGTTTGTGCTGTTTCTCTGTTATCAGTTGGCAATGTGGCGCCTGTCCATATTTCTTTTATGTATGTATTATCATCATAGACTGTAAATTTATCTTCAAGGAGTTTTTCAACCAGGATGTGTTTTTGCGGAAAAATTATTATTCCTCTGCCGGAAGATTGAAAGAGGCCTGTGGCTTTAAGATATCGAATATTTAAGTCCGCGTAATCTAAAAGAGTTCTTGCCTTTGTTGCATTGCCGTTCGTTAGTTTTAACCTCTTTTCATGGTCGAGCCTTTTCTTGTTGTTACTCTTTTCTCTTTCTTCTCTATATTTGATGATGTGGTTTGTAATGTTTTCGTAACCATTTTCAGGGATTGTTAACTGCAAAACTGCCATTTCCCAAAATTTTATTACTGGCTCGGCTTTTTTGTTTTCGAGATTTTTTAGAATTTCAAGTAGATGTCGTAAAGGTGAGAATTGTTCGAATTTATATCTGGTTTCAAATACAGTTGGTATCCTGTAGGCTACCAATGCTCTTAAAAAACATTCTTGCTGTGCGGGTATTGTATTGGCATTGATAAGATTGATTCCGTTTGGAGTCACTTCATATGGTATACCCGAAAAAGCAGGCTGTTCTTTTACAAAATCTTTATATTTCGGGTCTATTCCTTTTTGGTGTCCTCTGGTTAGATGTTGAACCACAAAACCTAATTGAGCAAGGGCACTTCTCCACTTTCTTCCTAAATCGCTAAAGTCCTGTGAATCGTCATGGTCAATTCGTTCAGCTTTTAAGATTTCTTTTTCATGAAGTAATCTTGCAAATCCACTTTCTCTGTCTTTTCCTACCAGATTGCCACGATATTCTGAATGCGCCAAAGCAATTAAAGCGTCTCTTAACCGGTAAGGAGTTCTGACTGTTGTGTTACCTATGTGCCATGGATTTGCCATGATCAAAAACCTACAAACAGGTATTCTTGGACCTTGTTATTATTGTCGTTGATTTTGTGTCCCTGGTTTCCTGCGCTGTATCGATAGTCTATCGAAACAACCTCGACCTGGCTTTTATATTTTGCCATGAGGTTTGTTAGTTCTTCCTGATTCGGAAAGGAATTCGATGAATAGGAAACGATTAGAATACTGTCTTTAAATTTCCGAAACAGTTTGTCAAATGCGTCATGTGCTCCTGTCCTTGAATTGAAGGGGGTGGGATAGCTTTTGAATTTTCGGGTTTTCGTATGCCATTGCATTTCCACACCTTTCCAGTTACACGCCAATCCTTCAACAAAATGATACCGCCTGACATATTCATTATCAGAATACGGGCTATAATAAGGGGGGTCAATATAGACTAAATCCGGCTTTAACCGGATGGTCATGGCGTCTCCGCACTTGGCTTTATTTCCTTTGCTGTTATCGAAAACGGCTTGATTTATACATTTAACGGCTTTTAATAAGTGTTCTTTCAGAGATAACCGGAGGTCTTTCCGTCCGTCATCATACCTATGTCCGGTATAGGTAAAGATTCCCCTGGGGCGCTTTTTTAGGCAGGCACGTATAAGTGCGGATGTGGCGATTGACCTTTTGGTTTTATTTTTCAGCTTTTTTATATTTGCCCTGATTTGATCAATAAATGCGTTTTCTTCATCAATAAAATAGAGCCCTTGAAAAGTTTGACTTACAAAATTATCTGTTTTTGCAGATGGAGATAACAGAAACTCGACTTCGCCTTTGTCAAGTGTTTCGGTGTTATTGGCTATCATTGCTTCGGCAAATGCGGCACACATAGCCATGTAATCGTTGCTTATAACCTGTTTGTTGAAGGATTTGAACATATAACCAACAACACCGCTTCCACTAAATATATCAAGTACGGTTTCAAATTCAAACTGTGATGCTACGTTCCATATATGCTTTAAAAGAGATTGCTTGCTCCCCATAAAACGTGTAGACGGATATTTATTTACCTGCTTTGGTAAGTCAGGAGGAACAGAGCTTATGAGAAAATACCGGCGTGGTGGAATATAGATTACAACATCCTCTCCTTTACGCTTATTGCCTTTTTTATTGATATTCCGGCGAGTTTGAATAACTTCGATTTCAAAACCGTTGTACAGCTCATAAACCATCGGATGGTTGGAATTTGTCAATAAGACGTAACATCCAAGTTCATGCAGTCGTTTTACTTCATCTGCAAGTTCAACGTGATCTTCTTCATAGAATTGCTCTTTGGTATAACGTTTAAAATCAGAGTATTCCGAAACAGGCAGGTAAGGAGGGTCGAGATATATATAATCCCCCGCTTTTGCATGATCTCGTAGAACATCTTTATAATCCCCCTGTATGATGGTAGCATTTTTCAAGGCTTCGTACGCGCTTCTTAAGCTTTCCGGGTCACATATGCGGGGATTTTTATAATATGCGTACGGCACATTAAACATACCTTTTCGATTTACACGGTAAAGGCCGTTAAAACAGAGCCGATTTAGATACATGGTTCTTGCGGCGGCTTCAATAGGAGGGAGTTTTTGAAAATCCAATGCCCGGATATTATAATATTCTTCTTTATCTAACCTGAACTCATAAAGTTTTTGTATGAGACTATCAACATTTTTCAAGATTATACGATAGAGGTTTATAAGTTCCGGATTGGATTCTGAAATAATGGCCTTATCTGGCTGTAATGCAAAAAATAAGGCTCCGCCGCCAAAGAATGGTTCTATGTACCTGTTAAAATTTTTTGGGGTTTTGGGTAAGAGTATGCTTAATAATTGTTGTTTTCCCCCTGCCCATTTCAGAATCGGGCGGGGCGATGGAAAGATCGAAACTTTTGATTTTAATTCCATAGTGATCTATATCTTTTATTTCGTTTATGTATTGCGGTTGACCTATTCATGATTAGCACAAAAGGGGAAAGAAATAAAAGTTTTTTCGTGTTCATTTTCTATTTCATATAGAGGGTATCCTTAATTTGCCAGTTTAAACTTTTTTGTCATTTCGAGCGAAGCTCAAAATCTTTACATGGGATTTCTGTGGAACATCCCTTCACATTTGGAGTTTTAGAACAACCCCCCTGCATATAAATTAAAGTTAGCTCTGTAATAAAAATTATAACATATTTAACGCTGTATAACTAAATAGCATCCCAATATTTCCGCAAATTTTCCGGCTACCCGTTAATAAAGCCATAATTGTTATTCATATGGGCCTAAAATCTTTCTCCATCGAAATGGATTATATGTGCTGGCGCTTCAGACACCCAAAAATTGCTTCCCACTTATGCGGCTTTCGCTGTTAAGCTATTTTTTAGTATTACTTTTTCTCTAATCTTGATCATCATGTATATCCTGTCAAAAAAAGAAAATCCCCATCTTATTAAATTTATTATTAATAATATAAAACTTTGGGGTCAAGAACAAATAATAACCGGCGTTTTGTATATTGCGACTTGAGTTGGGTACTTATTTATAGAGGACATAGGCATCACCCATGATCCACTTACCTCTGTCCTTGCGGATCCTTATCTCTTCGCAAGAGGATAAGATAAAGTCATATCGGCGACAAAGCTTTGAAATATAGGAACGGCTGTGTGCATAACGGCCGCTCTTCATTAGCAGGTAATCACTTCCCCTGCAGGATTCCGTGGTGAAAATGAATGAAGCGGAATCTATAGCCTTATCCCGGACGGTGCGGAACAATTCCTCAAGCCTGCCTATATAAGGCAGAACATCAACAGCGATAAATAGATCATACTGCTGCCAATGCCGACTTTGCAGCGCCTGACAGATATCACCTGTAATTAGCTCGTCGTAGATCTTTTTTCTCGCTGCCTTTTCGATCATGTTAGCAGAAATATCTATACCGCTCAGTCGCTCTGTTATACATACAAAAGCAAGTCCCGAAAGACCTGTGCCGCATCCCAAGTCGATGGCATTACAAAAGTAAGGG
>JAHIKR010000350.1 GCA_018897415.1 Pseudomonadota bacterium | reverse complement strand
GCGGCTATTCTCTGGATTCCCGCCTTCGCGGGAATGACAGGTGCTTACATCCAATCGTCATTCCCGCGAAGGCGGGAATCCAGTAACTATAGCCCGAAGTTTTTGAGAAGTTACAATATTACAATGTTACCTCCTGACGAAATTTGAGGATTTAAAAAAAACAGATTTGGGAATTAGATACACATGGCTAACAAAACTGTCTATATATACAAGTTCGACTTTGAAGTCGGTTATTTAATAAAAAGCCCATGTAAAGAGTGTAACAGAAGGAAGAATTTCCCTGAATGCGCTGATGATTGCAGTATCCTGGATAAAATACAAATAATTTTATCTGAAGCAAGGTCTTGCACAAGAAGCATTTGATCTGCAAGGCATAAGCATCAACCGATCAATTCTGTCAAAAAATGAACCGGATATCAGCAAAAGCGTGCTCATGCAAAAACAATACAGCGCCATAGAACCCTGCGGCATGAAGAATCCCCAGTCTCTCGCAGAAGCGATGAGCAAAGCAATGGCAAAAATATCCGACAGAATTATAAAGGATGTATATAAATGTCTGGATAACTAATCAGGTGGATAGGCTGAAGGCTGAAGGCTTTTAGAGAAAAAACTCACAAAACCTAATAATAGCAAGGCTATCCAAGTATACTGTGTCCAGATACGCTGATTTTGTCTTTGGGGAATTTCAGTATCCTTCAGTCTTCAGCCTTCAGACTAATAACCTGAATATCTTAATTAAGGCTTACATTATGACATCTCAAAATTTAAATAGCATTCCCGCATGGAAGAGTCTGAAGAAACATGCTGAAAACTTTAGCAGCCCCGAAAAGCACTTAAAATATCTCATCAAAGAAAATGACCGGCTCGAAAAATTCTCCTTAAAACACAAGCATATCTTCTATGATTTTTCCCGTCAGAGAGTAGATGAAAAGGCCATGTCTCTACTTTTTGAACTGGCAGAAGCAAGACAACTAAAAGAGCAGTTTATTTCTATGATGAATGGTGAAAAGGTAAATGTTTCTGAAAACAGAGCCGCTCTTCATACTGCTTCAAGAAATTTCTCAGGCAATTCTATTTTTACAGATGAAAAAGATGTAATGCCTGAGATAATAAAGATAAGAGAGAATATCAGAGAATTTGCTTCAGAAGTTCATAATGGGAAGATAAAGGGATCAACCGGCAGACCTTTTAAACATGTTGTTGTAATAGGAATCGGGGGGTCTTATCTGGGGACAGAGTTTGTTTCACGTGCTTTGGAAGCCTTTGCAGATAAAGATATTGGGATACATTTTTTGTCGAATGTAGATATCCATAATTTTGGAAATATAGTATCCAAAATAGATCCTGAAACTACCTTGTGGATAGTTATTTCAAAAAGCTATACAACTGCTGAAACTACAGCCAATACGAATCTCGCTGTTTCATTTATGAAAGAAAAAGGACTTGATCCTTCTAAGCACCTTGTAACCGTTACCAGCAAGGGAAGCCCTGGAGATGATCCTGCCAATCCTGTTCTGGCTTCATTCCACATGTTTGATTTTATTGGAGGCAGATACAGTGTAACCTCTGCGGTTGGCGGTGTACCTCTTAGTCTGTATCTGGGATATGAAAAGTTTGAGCAACTTTTAAAAGGCGCAGAAGAGATGGATATTCACGCAAAGGATTCTCCATGCGAAAAAAATATCCCTCTAATTGCCGCTCTTATTTCAATATGGAACAACAATTTTCTGGGATATGAAACTCAGGCGATAATTCCCTATGCATCCCCGTTGCAAAAGCTGGCGCCCCATATTCAGCAGCTCAGCATGGAAAGTAACGGCAAATCAGTAACGCAGGAAGGCCATTCCCTGGATGAACCAGCAGGCGCTGTTGTTTTTGGAGAGCCCGGCACAAATGCACAGCATTCTTTTTTTCAACTGGCGCACCAGGGACGTCCCTTTCCCATTGAGTTTATAGGAGTGATCAACCCTCAGTATAATCAGTATGACTACAAATCAAAACGCGTTACAAATCATCAGGAATTGTGGGCAAATCTTATCTCACAGCCAGCAGCACTTGCTTTGGGAAAAGAAGATAAAAATAAAGCAAAAAACTTTCCGGGCAACAGGCCATCTTCCACCATACTTATAAACGATCTTTCACCTGAAAGTATCGGCCGTCTTTTGTCATTTTATGAGGCGAAAACTGTTTTCGAGGCTTTTATATGGGGCATAAATCCCTTTGACCAGTTCGGTGTGGAGCTAGGGAAAAAATTAGCAACTAATATCAGAAACGAAATAGCATTAAAAAATGAACAAAAAGATCACCAGTTTGAAAACATGGATGAAATTACAAAATTCTATCTTGATGCATTGTTTTCAGGCAAGTTGTAAAGATCCGGGTCCAGAGGGCCTGGCTTTGGTTTGCCCCTAAAAGGGGCCCCTGGTGTTTCAACCCGTAGAAATACGAAATTCGAATATCGAAATTCGAAACAAATTCGAATGACCGAAATCCAAAATTCGAAACACAAAGAATTCTGGCCTATTTTTGTTTTTCTTTTAAACGCCTTACTTTTACTGCTCATATATTAGAGCTGTGTTTGTTTTGGTCATTTGAATATTTGGATTTTGAATTTGCCCGCCCTGGTGCTACGTGCTAGCCTGCCCTGGTATGTACCGCACTTTACGGTTTAAGCCAGGGAATCAGTCCACTAATCTGTAGACACGGTCTGGGCCAGGGTTTCGGATTTCGTACTTCGTGCTTCGAATTTAGTTTTGAATTCAGTTTTTGGGCATAGCCATTTTTCTCTGACCTGGCCCAGAGGACCAGGTTTGCAATGTTTGAATAAAATCATATCATACGTAACCGTATTCCGGATAAAGTGAATTTTCTATAACAAACCGAAACGATTGAGGTCCTGAGTAGTGAAAAAAACACTCAAAGTTTTGAACGATATGGTAGAAATGGGGTTGATTGAACAATATGCAATAGGGGGAGGCATAGCGGTTCTTTATTATACAGAACCTGTCCTCACTTATGACCTTGATGTGTTCTGCTTGCTACCAGTAGATAAGAGTGAACTCATAACGCTTTCTCCTATCTATGAATATTTACAAAAAAAGGGTTATAAAAAAGATGGAGAGCATATAATTATAGAAGGAATCCCTGTCCAGATGATTCCTGCTTATAATGAAATTATAGAAGAGGCATTGAATGAAGCGGCAGAGGTGAAATATCAACAGATAAAAACGAGAATTGTTCGTGTAGAGCATTTGTTGGCGATTATGCTGCAGACGTATCGTCCGAAAGATAGAGAAAGGATATTACTGCTTCTTGATGAAACTCAAATTGATATGATTTACCTTGAAGACGTTCTAAAACGTCATGGACTTATGAAAAAATGGCTAACTTTCAGGATGCGATATAATGAAAAATAATGAGAAGATGTGGCAAGGCGTCGAGAGAATGAGTTTGGCGAAAAATAAAAGACGCCGGGAATTGGCAAAGCTTCCGTTTGAAAAAAAAATTTCAATCCTTTTGCGGTTGCAAAATGTGGCAAGAGAAATGAGCCAAATATCGGGAAGAAAGCGCCGTGATGTCTGGGAGATTAGTGGATAGGGGGGAAAACTTAATATTGCGTAATACTTTAGCTTTTTGAAAATATATTCGGCCTAAAAAAATTATGATATCAAACAATTGCAAATTGACATGCATTTTGAGATAATAAATAAAATCGAGAATATCGAAACAATAGCTGTCGGTGGAAGAATCCGAGATATCATGCGGCTTCGAAGGCAGTATGGCCTTGGTCATTGGCGTAAAATGAAAGGATTCGCTAAAGTTCGCCTTCAGAGCGGTAGTATCCGTAAGGCTGAATTACATTGGTATGAGGCCCACGGTATTGGCAAAAAGAAAATAAAAATTAAACGATTATTGGATTAAAACTATGGCACAAAATACCAAAAAATCAATATTTATGCTTTGCATAGAGAATAAGGATTGTGAGGATTTAGAAAGGCGGAAGATATATCAAGTCTTACCTGACGATGAGGCTTCAAAAGAAGGATACCTGAGGGTTATTGACGAGTCAGGTGAAGATTATCTCTATCCGGAGTCCTATTTCGTTCCCGTTCAATTGCCCCGCGAGGCGCAAGATGCCCTGCAAATAGCAAGCTAATTAATGGCACATTGCTGTCAAATCCCTTTGACCAGTTTGGTGTGGAGCTAGGGAAAAAATTAGCATCTGGGATCAGGAACGAAATGGCATTAAAAAATAAACAAAAAGATCACCGGTTTGAAAACATGGATGAAATTACAAAATTCTACCTTGATACATTGTTTTCAGGCGAGTTATAATAAATTTAAATTTTGGAAAAGATAGGGTGTCGAACAACAGAAAATATCATGAG